>DATFYJ010000100.1:0-6309 GCA_035315105.1 Chitinivibrionales bacterium | reverse complement strand
GGCGAAATCCTCATCGACCAGGGGCTCATCACCCAGGATCAGCTGCAGCAGGGGTTGGAAGAACAGAAGAAGACCGGGCAGCTGTTAGGAAAATGTCTCATCGGGCTGAAATTCATCTCCGAAGACAAGCTCGTGGACGCCTTGTCGGCCCAGCTCGACATCCAGCGCATCGTGCTCGAAAATTTCAATTTCGACCGCGAACTGGTTACCCGCATTCCCGAGGACATGGCCCGTCGGTACAAGGCGATTACGCTCTTTGAGAGGGACGGCATCCTCACCGTTGCCTTGGCCGACCCGTCCAACCTGCGCACCATAGACCATTTCAAGTTCAAGACCGGCAAGGAAATCGATCCGGTCATCGCGACCGAGAAGAGCATCATGGCCGCGATCGAAAAGAATTATTCCACCAGCGTCGAGCAGATGTCCGAATTGCTCGGCTCGGTGCATGTTGACGATTTGGACCTGGTGAAACACGAGGAGGATGAGGAGGCCGAGCGCGGCGAGCTCACCGACGAGGAGGGCAAGCAGATCGTAAAGCTTGTCAACCTCATCATCACCCAGGCGGTGAACGAAAACGCGTCCGATATCCACATCGAGCCCATGGACGCCTACGTCCGCCTCCGGTATCGCATCGACGGCGAGCTCGAAGAGAAGAACCCGATCCCGCTCCCGCTGCGCGCGCAGATCACGTCACGCCTCAAGATCATGGCCGGCATGGACATTGCCGAGAAACGCAAGCCCCAGGACGGCCACATCGAGATACGCCACCAGGGCCGCAACATCGACTTCCGCGTGTCAACATTTCCGGTCATGACCCGCACGAGGGGCGTCAACGAAAAAATGGTTCTGCGTATCATCGACCAGCAGGCGCATCAGCTCACGCTCGACCAGCTCGGCTTTCTGCCGGGCATGCTCAAGCAGTTCGACGATCTCGTGCGGGGATCCGACGGCATCATTCTGGTCACCGGCCCCACGGGAAGCGGCAAGAGCAGCACGCTGTACGCTTCGCTCGCCCGGGTCACCCAATTCTACGAGAACAGGAAGAACATCGTCACCATGGAAGACCCGGTGGAATTCGTTCTCGACGGCGTGAACCAGGGACAGATCAACGTCAAGGCCGGCTTCGACTTCGACGACGGCATGCGGTCCATTCTGCGCCAGGACCCGGACATTGTGATGGTGGGAGAAATGCGCGACAAGCAAACGTGCGAGATGGCGATCCAGGCCGCGCTCACCGGCCACATGGTGTACTCCACGCTCCATACCAACGACTCCGCGAGCGCGTTCACCCGTCTGCTCGACATGGGCCTCGAGCCGTTCCTCATCTGTTCAACCGTGCGCGGCGTGCTCGCACAGCGCCTCGTGAGGAGGATATGTTCAAAGTGCAAGGAGACCTACACCGAGGATCCTGAAACACTGGAGAAGCTCGGCCTCAAGCCCGGCATCACCCTTTACAAAGGGAAAGGCTGCCGCGTCTGCAACAACAGCGGGTACAAGGGCCGCACCGGCATCTACGAGCTCCTCGTCCCCGATTCGACGGTCAAGAAGATGATCATCGAGCGCAGGACGTCCGACGACATCAAAGATTACGCCGTTGCCAAGGGCGGTTTCGACACGCTGCGGAAGGACGGCCTGCGCAAGTGCGCCGACGGCGTCACCACATTGGAACAGGTGCTGGGAGCATCCTAGAATGACTAGCGGAGTTTCCCGCGCCGCCCCGCTGCTGGAAAAAATAGCTCTCAATCCCGTGCAGAAAGAAGCCGTGCTGTACGATCAGGGCCCCCAGCTCGTGTTCGCGGGCGCGGGTACGGGAAAGACAAGGGTCCTCACCGCAAAGATCGCCTGGCTCATCCGGCACAAAAACGTCGCCCCCGGCCGCATATTCGCCGCGACGTTCACCAACAAGGCAGCGCGCGAAATGCAGCGTCGCGTCGAGGACCTCGCGGACCTGCCGTGCGCAGGGCTGTGGATAGGAACCTTTCATTCGCTGTGCGCCCGGATCCTGCGCAGGGAAGCGCTTCGCCTTGGTTTTCCCCCGTCGTTCTCCATTTTCGACGCCGACGACCAGCTCGCATGCGTAAAGAAAGTCGCCAAGGCGCTGTCGCTTGACGAGCGCACCATGCCGCCGCGCCTCGTGCTTTCGGCGATATCGCGGTACAAAAATGCCTGCGTCCCCCCCGCAGGCCTTGCCGGAACGGGAAAAAGTTTCTTCGAATCGGAGATCATCCGCGCCTACGGCGCCTACCAGGAGAGCCTGCGCGCGCAGCAGGCGATGGACTTTGACGACCTTTTGTCAAATTGCGTGTACCTGCTGCGCGACAACCCGAACGTTCTGCAGAAGTATCAATCGTCCTTTTCGCATGTCCTGGTGGACGAATACCAGGACACCAACACGGCGCAATTGCATCTTGTAAAGCTGCTCGGCGCCGCCCACGGCAACGTGTTCGTGGTGGGCGACGACGACCAGAGCATCTATGCGTGGCGCGGGGCGCAGGTGGAGAACATCCTCACGTTCGAAAAGGCGTTCCCGGGCACCAAGACGTTCACCATGGAGCAGAACTACCGCTCCACGGGCCCGGTGCTCTCCTTTGCCAATGCCGCCATCGAGCCGAACACGATGCGGGCGAAGAAACGGCTCTGGACCGGACGGCAGGGCGGCGCGTCGGTGGCGGTGGTCCGGTACCGCGACGACCGGCACGAATCGGAATCGGTGTGCGACGCCGTGAACAAATGCGTGCAGGAGGGCGTGCGGCCCAGCGACATTGCGGTGCTCTTCAGGACCAACGCGCAGTCGCGGCTGTTCGAGGACTCCATGCGCAAGCGCCGCATCCCCTATGTGCTGGTGGGCGGAACCAGTTTCTACGAGCGCCGGGAAATCAAGGACTGCCTCGCGTACCTGAGGCTGTGCGTCAACCCCAAGGACGACATCAGCTGCCAGCGGATCGTCAACGTTCCGCCGCGCGGCATGGGCGACAAGGCCAGGGAACGGCTCGAGGTGCGAAGCCGCGAGCTGGGGAAATCCCTTCTCCAGACCATTCTTGACGATCCGGAAACGGCCGGGTACGGCCGCGGCCAGAAAGGGCTCCTCGAACTGCGCGACATTTTTGCCCTGCTCGCCGATCTCATCGCGCAACAGGAGTCGCCGCACGAACTGCTCACGCAAATGCTGTCGCTCACCGATTATCTCACCATGTTCGAGGGCGAGGATTCCGAGGAGGCGCAGAGCCGGATCGACAACGTGAGCGAACTGGTGAACGCCGTGTCGTTCTGGACAGAGGAGAATCCCGGGAAGGGGCTTTCGGATTTCCTTGAAGAAATATCGCTCGCCGCCGACATTGACCGCTGGGAGCAGAAGGCCGATTCGGTGAACCTCATGACGCTCCACTGTGCAAAGGGGCTCGAATTCGGGAGGGTGTTTATTGTCGGGTGCGAAGACGGCATTCTGCCGTCGAGGCAGAACTTCGACGACAGCGCCAAGATCGAGGAGGAGCGGAGGCTCTTCTACGTCGGCATCACCAGGGCCATGGACGGGCTTGCGGTGTCGCACGCCGACCAGCGGTGGCGTTTCGGCAGCTGCATCCCGCAGACGCCGTCGCGTTTTTTGGCGGCGATTCCGCGGGAACTGTATGAGTATGTTGACAAAAGCGGGGTGTTTGCGGGCGAGGAGAGGAAAGCTCCCAAGGCGCGTCTCCGCGAACCTGCCGCCGAAAGCCAGGAACCCGCATACCGTCACGAGGATTTTTCCCAGGAGACCGTGCAGTTTCGCATGGGACAGCATGTGCAGCACAAACTGTACGGCAGGGGAAAGATCGTGAACCTGAGCGGGTTCGGCGACGATATGCGGATCATCGTGCTGTTCAACGATGGCGCGCGAAGGAAAATGATGGCGAAATTCGCGGACCTTGAGACGTCGTAAGGACGGGAATTATTTTGAAATAAAAATTCACCGCAAAGACGCAAAGGGTGCGAAGAAGAGAATAAAGGAATAGTTTGTTGATTCTTTGCTTGTTGTCCGAACCAGCTTTATTTTATCCTTGCTTTGCGTTCTTTGCGCCTTTGCGGTGAAGGTCTTGATACCGTATAATAAGAACACGACGCCCCAAAAGGAACCATCACATGATTGACAAAGAACACGTCAAGTACATTGCCGATCTTTCCCGCCTGTCGCTGTCCGACGCCGAGACCGAAGCCTTTACCCACCAGCTCGCCTCGATCATCGGTAACATGGATCAGCTTAACAAAGCGGACACCTCGGGCGTGGAGCCCACCGCGTTCATCGCGCCCGCCCGCGACCCCATGCGTGAAGATAGCGAAACGCCCTCGCTGCCCCGCGAAAAACTGCTCGAAAACGGCCCCAAAGTCAAGCACGGGCATTTTGCAGTGCCGAAGGTAATAAATCAATAGCTTGTTCAATGTTCCGGGTATCTTGGAGGGGAAACCGTATCCGGTTTCCCCTGGGGTGCAGCTTCCTCCCACCGAAAATCGGCGTGAGGCGATCTGCACCCACACCCCTTCCTGCGAAGGTGCGCGCCTAGGTCGCTCGCTTGACGCTCGCGAGTCGTCGCACCTTCGCAACGCAACCGCTGCGGAAGATCCCCCTCCGCCTTCGGCGACTCCCCCTTAATAAGGGGGAGAGATTCTGCGGTGTTCTTTTTGAGAAGGGTTTGTGTTGGGGGCGGGATTGGTCTTAGTGCCGCGCGTTAGGTGGACTGGAGGGTGAGCAAGAGCGAATTGCCGGCCGACCCCGGCCCGAAAGGCCCTAGGGGCGGACCGGCAACGAGGCGAATAGCCGAGCCCGGAAGGAGACCGACCCGACCTCGAGCTTGGTCGAGGGGGAGGGGAACGCCCAACTCTTCTATTTATCTATCCTAAGTGATTAAACTCCGCATTCTCCAGAAACTCCTTTGGCTCATTGACAAACTCAAGAAGATGCTCCACCAGGTGTTCGTGCTTCTGCTCTTCGGTGATAAGGAACTGCAACGCCTTTTTGTCGCCGGGAGCGTTCGCCTTCGAAAGCATGTCTGCATACATCGAGATGCTCTTGGTTTCCAGTTCCAGCGCCTTAGCATAGGCCTGGGCGTAATCGTAAACAGCCTGGGGGACAATGAACTGAACCGACAGGTCAGCAAATATCTGCTTTGCTTTCGCCGACGCGGTGCCGGGCTGCGGCGGCGCCGGGGCTTTTCTTTTTTTCCGCCATTCGTCAAAGAGGTCGAAGTGCTGCTGTTCCTCCGCCGCAAGAACCGAGAAGACGCCCGACAGCGCCTTGACCGGCGATTCGGCGGCCAGTGTTTCGTAGTATGCTTTGCCTTCGGTCTCTATGTTGAGGGCGAGATCAAGCGGGTCCATTGATGCTCCTTGCTATTTGAGAGTGACGGTGGTTTTTTCCACGTCGATGTGTTTGTCCTTGAAATTTGCGTTTGCGCCCGCGGCAAGAATGACCTTGACCTTCGCGCCCACGACAAGTTTCACGTCTTTGGGGTCGCCGCTGTCAAGCGGAATGGTGAACGAAAACGTTGTCGTGCCGTTTGCCTGGGTGCATTCGGCGGCCAGGATGTTGTTCTTTCCGCCGATAAGCGTATCGGGCTTGTGCGACACGTCGCTCACGCCGTATTCGTCGGACGAGATTGTTTTTCCGTTTATAAGCGCGCCCATAATCATGTTCGCGCCCTTCATCATGCTCGTGGGGTTGAAACCGACCGCAACCCAGCCTTTTGTCGGGTACGTCACCTGTGCGCGCAGGTTGGCGCCCTCGACCTTGTACGCAAAAGTAAACTTGCCGGCCTTGACCGTTGTGAACGGAGTTTCGCCGGTCTTGGCGGCGACCGAATCATTCGCCGCTGCAAGCGGGAGGGACGCGGTACAAATCCATATAGCGGCAAATGTCGCACGAACGAGTATCATGGATCACCTATTCTTTTTGAAAAAGGTTAACTTCACCCATGACCAGTTGAGAACCACATGGATGACAATGAGTGTGATGAGAAAATACCCTGTGTAAAGGTGAATCTGCCTCACAAGCCCGAACGGAATGGACTCTGCAAAGAACGTGAGCATCACCGCCGTCGTGAGTTGGACCGTCACAACCACCGCCGAAACTGGGTTCACGATTTTAAGAGCGGCAACCTTTGTGAAAGCCATAAAGTCTCCTTCTATAAACGGCTCTTATGCGCCCGGCGCGCCGGCGGCGGCCTTCATCGCGGCCTCGACGCCCTTGGAGAAATCGGTGGGGACCGTGGTCATGCGAGTCGCTTTTTCCTTATCGAGCAAGTACAGGGCTGCCGTGTCGGTCCCGATGAGCTTGAGCTG
>DATFYJ010000099.1:0-3461 GCA_035315105.1 Chitinivibrionales bacterium | reverse complement strand
AGCTTCGCTTCGGCGTCGGCGTCGATGTACCTCATGCCCCGCATTTCGGAGAGCAGAGCCGAAAACGCCGATTTCCCGGCGCCCATGTATCCGGCCACGCCGATGCGTCCCGAACGGTTACTTTGTGACATGGTATTTCGTTATGGTCACCCGGTTTCCCTTCTCGTTGAACTCCAGCTTATCGGCGTAGTTTCTCACAATGTAAATTCCTCTGCCGCAATCCTTCACAAGGTTTTCCGGCAGGGTGGGGTCGGGAACCTTCGACGGATCAAAGCCGTCCCCTTCGTCCATGATGGATATGGTCACCTTCTTCGTGTCAATGGCGTGGCCCACCGTCACCTTCTTCGAGTGGTCGCCCTTGTTCCCGTGGTAGATGGCGTTGGCGAACAATTCGGTGAGGATGATTTTCATCTTCCTGATGCTTTCGTCGGGATACCCGAGTGAATCCATGGAGCTCAGGATCACCGACGTCGCCTTGTCCATTTCCTCGAAATAGCTGATAAACTGCAGATAGACGGGGTCGTTTTGCATGAAGCCGAGTTTTTCCTTGATAAGGTTTTTGCGTGATTGTGCAAGAAACACAATTGACAGCACGGTGACATCGTCACGGACCGCTCCGCGAGCCGCCGCGGTGCAGCGCCGACGCAGTCTTTTAACGAATTGCCCGGGCGACCCGTCATGTGCCGATGCGGCAGCTTCCCGTTCCAGCAGTCTCCGGCTGGCGAGGGCATTCTCCCCCGGAAAGAGACTGTACAAACCATCGGTAAAGAACAGCAGCCAGTCGCCGGAATTGAGATACAGGCTTCTTTCCTCGAATTGTCCCGTTTCGAACAGCCCCATGCACACGCCGGTCGACTTGATCGGTTCCACCGCGCCGGAGCCGGTGCGCACGATAATCGGATAGGGGTGGGCCGCGTTGCAATAGGTGAGCCTGTTGTCGTGCAAGTCAAGGTACGCGACGAGCGCGGTGATGTAATAGCGCGCCGAGACGCTGCCCATCATTTCCCTGTTGACGCGCTCCATGACCGCGCGCGGCGAGGAAACCTCGCGTATGTTGTTTGCAAAAGACACTTTTGCAAGGGACGCGAGCAGCGCGGCGGGGACGCCGCTGCTCGCGACGTCGAATATGGTTATCACAAGGACATCGTCGCTTTTCTGGATTACGTCGAAGAGGTCGCCGCCCAGCCGATCCGAAGGAAGGTACAACGAAGCCATCTCGATGCCTTCCACGGCCGGAAGCCGCTTTGGAACCATGGCCGTTTGGATCCCGCGGGCAATGGAAAGCTCCTCCCGCGCCTGAAGTGCCGATGCGGTGCGCGAAGCGTCCCGCGCAAATGGCGGGATGGGGCTCTTGCGTGTGGTCTTTTTCATCGTAGTTCCGGAAAGCGGCCGAAAAGAAATGCGCTTGTCAACATGTCAAGATATACTCTAGCAGCCTTTCAATTATAAATCCTTGCCCCGCAAATGTCTATGAATAAGAACGGCCTCGCCGGGAGCTGCGCCGGAAGGGGAGAGGGCATACCTCATAAAAATATAAGAAATCCGTGGCGATGGAGGGGGGACAAATTGCTCGCTAGAGCTCCACCTGAATTCCGATTTCAATGACCCGGTTCGGCGGAATCCGGAAGAACTTCGACGCATCGCACGCGTTGCGCGAAAGAAACGCGAAGACGCCTTTTCTGAGCATTGACATCCCGCCTTTTTCACGCGAAACAATCAGGGTTTCCCTGCCGAGGAAGAAGGTGGTCTGCATGGGGTCAAAGGAGATCCCTCGCACCGACGCGGAAGAAAGGGTGGAAGGGATGTTCGGCGTTTCGCTGAAACCGTAGCGCGCCGTTATCCAGAAAAAGCCATTGCCGAGGTCATCCACTTCCAGTCTTTCCGATTCGTCAACTGCCGGCACCTCTTTGGTGGAAACGGTGAGGGCAACCACCTGGTGGTGAAGGATCTTGTTGTGTTTGTAATTGTGCAAAAGCGTGCGCGGCACGCCCCCCTTGGCTCCGGCAAGAAAAACTGATATTCCGGGGACGCGGAGAGGCTTGTGCGGTACGATGTCGGCAATGAAGTCCTTCATGGAAAGGGCCGCGCTTGCGATATTCCCGCGCAGCAAACGCCTGCCGTCGTCCCACGTAATCATAAGGAACATCACGCAACCGGCCACGGCAAGCGAGATCCATCCGCCGTCTCGGATCTTCAGAAGATTCGCGCAGAAGAATGTGAAGTCGATCAAGAAAAAAACAGCGCAGATGCCGCCGGCGGCAAAAGGGTTCCAGTTCCAGGTTCTCCTCATAATGAGGAACAGAAGCAGGGTCGTGATCATCATGGTGGTGGCCACCGCGACCCCGTATGCGCCGGCAAGGCTGTCCGATTGCCTGAAAGCAAGAACAAGAATGACGGTGCCGAAGCACAGAAGCCAGTTAAAAACGGGCACATAGACCTGGCCTATGGTGGTGTTTGACGTATGAATGATGGACAGCCTGGGTAAGTAGCCGAGCTGGACCGATTGCCTGGCAAGCGAAAACACTCCCGAAATCACGGCCTGGGATGCAATGACGGTCGCGACGGTTGCGAGTGCGACAAGCGGTATAACCGCCCACGGAGGTGCGAGCCGGTAAAAGAGGTTGTCGGTAAGTGTCGGGTTGCGAAGCAGGAACGCTCCCTGCCCGAAGTAATTGAGGACCAGGGCAGGCAGCACGATGTAGAACCAACCGGCACGGATGGGACGCGTTCCGAAATGCCCGATATCCGCATACAGCGCTTCCCCACCGGTGAGCACGAGGAATAATGTGCCGAGGGTGAAAAACGCATGCGCACGGTTGTGAAGGAAGAACGGCAGAATGTGCCGCGGGTCGATGGCAAGAAACACCGCCGGGTTCGCAGCCACCGAGAAAAGTCCCAGAAAACCGATTACGGAAAACCACACTATCATTATGGGGCCAAACACCTTGCCGATTGCCCCGCTGCCGCGTTTCTGGAACCAGAAGAGAAACAAAAGCACGGTAAGGGAAATGGGCACGACGTACGGCGTAAACGCGGGCGTGGCGGTGTTGAGACCTTCAACCGCGCTGAGCACCGAAATCACCGGCGTTATAAGCCCGTCTCCATACAAGAGCGCCGCACCGAACAGGCCGAGAAGGAGAACGAGACTGCGTTTTAGAACGGCGTTATCTTTTGCTTTCACCAGGAGCGTGGTAATTGCAAGAATTCCACCTTCGCCTTTGTTGTCTGCGCGCAGGACAAAGGACAGATACTTGATGGAAATAAGGATGATCAGCGACCAGAAAATGAGTGAGAGCACCCCAAGAATGTTCTCGGGCGTTGTGGGAATTGCTCCGGGTCCGTCAAAGCAAATCCGGAATGCATACAAGGGGCTGGTTCCGATATCCCCGTAGACCACTCCGAGAGCGGCGACAATAAGTCCGATCGCAACGCTCGACGGGACCTTGGGAAGGGGGGTGTTC
>DATFYJ010000098.1:0-7178 GCA_035315105.1 Chitinivibrionales bacterium | reverse complement strand
GTGTTCCCATCTTTCTTGCCATACAAGGCGCGGTGCTTGCCGGCCAGTCAAAGAACCAGATCGACTCGAACCACGCCGACGGATACAACTACTTTGAGACGCGCAGCGGCTATGATGTCATGGGAAAACTGCTTCAGTCGCTGGTGCTCGGCAGCGACCGGCAAGGGTTCGCGCTCCACCTCAATGAGGGTGCTGTGAAATCGACGCAGGCCGGTAAAGATATCATCATGGTTTTCGCAGGCGGCGTTCAAGCCAACATAATTCCTTACTTATCCATAGGCGTCGAGGCGAACTCACGCGCGTTTGCCAAGAACACAGCCTTCAAAACTGATCCCGTCTGGATCACTCCCACGGTTATTGTGAGGACGCCGGCGCTTCTCTCGTTTACGGTCGGTTGCGACGTGGCCGCTTCCCAGAAGCGCACGAGCGATCCGGCACAAAAGTCACTTGAGCCTTACCGCGTCTTCGGCAGCATGCTGCTGTCAATAGACTGCCTTGCCGGAAAAAGGCGCGCCATCGCCGAGAAGGCCAAGGCCGACTCCATGGAACACGTTCAGCTTGCAGAGTGCCAGACAAGCGTTCAGCGCGTTACCCTGTCCCGCGACGCAGTTGTCAACCAGGCGAAGCTCGATTCGATCCAGTGCAAACGATCTGCCGATTCTCTCGCCGCCGTTAGCGGCGCTCTTTTGCGCAAAATTCAGCTGGATTCGGCAGCGCTTCTTGCGGCGCAGCTTGAATACAAGCGCCTGCTGGAAATCGAGAAAGACCGGCGCTCCGATATTGAGAAAAAACTGCTGACCACCGGCATGCTGATCCTTGACGCCGTCTACTTTGAGTCGGGCAAGACCGAGATATCCATGAATTCGAAGCCCTATCTCAAGATCATCGGCAAGATGCTTGAGCGGTATCCGAAGCTGGAACTTGAGGTGGGCGGCCATACCGACAACCTCGGTTCGGCGGACAAGAACCAGCAGCTCAGCCAACTCCGGGCCGAGGCTGTGCGCAGCTACCTGATGCAGGTCGCGCCGGGTCTCACCGACCGGCTGTCGGCAATGGGCTACGGTTCGTCGGTGCCCAAGGCGGACAACAGGAAGGCGGCCGGCCGCAAGGTCAACCGCAGGGTTGAGCTCAAGGTTCTCAATCCGGATGTGTTGAAGGAATACAACTAAGATTTTTAAATAGTCCTTTTGGTGGGGCGCTCCTCCAAGACAAATTGGAAAATGTGGGCGCCCCCGCACAAATGTCTTGGTCTAGCCACCAGCCCATCAAGGGGGCCACCCATGAGGGGGTAACGGAGGACACCGCAGGCCAAAGGCCGAGGAGGCCGAAGCGAGGGGGAATCCTCCCCCACTAAATCATTCCTCCTCCCCTCATATTTGCATTTTCCCCATATATTACTTAGTTTCCATGTACTGGTGCAATCCTTTATCAAATGTCCAAGGGAGGCACAATAAACCGGTACTTGCTTACCTTTCTCTCAGCGTTTTTTATCATCCTGTCAACCGCTGACGCACGGACAATCCTCGTGGGGCCTTCCCGCACTTACAAAACTCCCTGCGATGCATCAAGCGCGGTGCAATCGGGCGACACCGTGCAAATCGACACCGGCACCTACCTTGACCAGGCTTGCAACTGGGCGGTGAGCAACACGGTCATCCGCGGGGCAACGGAATTCGCGCACCTCAAGGCGCCCGCAGTCATTCCGAACCAGAAGGCGATTCTCGTCATAAGCGGAAACAACACAACTGTGGAGAACATCGAGTTTTCCAATGCGAGCGTACCGGACCAAAACGGCGCAGGCATACGGCAGGAAGGCAGCAACGTGGCCATCAGCCACTGCTACTTCCACAATTGCGAAGACGGCATCCTCGGCGGCAGCGGCAACGTGCTCATAGAATATTCGGAGTTCGACTCCTGCGGCTTCGGCGACGGATACAGCCACAACATGTACATCTCGGCCTGCGATACTTTCATGCTCAGGTTCTGCTACACCCACCGAGCGGATGAAGGGCATACGGTCAAGAGCAGGGCGTTTCGGAATTACATTCTTTACAACCGCATCGCTTCAGAAAACAGCACCACCAGTTACGAAATCAATCTTCCCAACGCGGGAACTTCATTTATAATAGGCAACCTGATACAGCAGGGGCCGAACTCCGACAATTCAGCCATCATCGATTACGGCTCGGAAGGCCTTGCGGGCCACGACACCGCGCTCTACGTTGTCAACAACACCATTGTCAACGACCGCGGCTCGGGTACGTTCATCTCCATTGCCAACACCTCCAACCGGCCCAAGGTGTTCAACAATTTCTTCGTGGGCGGCGGCACGGTGTGCACCCGGCAGATGGATTCTGCCGCGAACATCGTCACCAACGCGCCGGCATTCGTCGACAGGGCGAATTACGATTACCATCTCACCGCGGCTTCGCCCGGGATCGATAAGGGGGTGAATCCGGGGACCGTCGGCGCGTTCTCGCTTGCACCGGTGTTCCAGTACGTCTACAACTGTTCGGGAGAGCCACGGACGGTTGTGGGCAGTGCGCTTGACGTGGGAGCATTGGAGTTCGGGAGCGCAACTGTATTAATAAGTCCTCAAGTTGCGTCATGCAAGAAAGCAGGAAAAACATTCGGATTGGGAGAGAATCCCGCGTATGATATTCTTGGGCGGAGAATGCCGGACATGATTCGACATGACCATCAGGTTGCACGGCAGATTGGGATTGTGGAGGAGAAAAAGTAGAAAGGCAGGACGTAAGAGATGCTTTATCAGGGCAAACAGTTTATCATGTTTGCTATATTGGGGATGCAGGATAAAATCTTTCTTGAATTTTGTGGTTTCAGGAAAGTTTGTCCTGCGTCGAGTCGGTTGAAATATTCCGCCGCATTACGCAACGAACAGGGCCGCAAGTTTGATAATTGAATTGCTTGAATTGTCTTAAGTTACAGGTTATATTATAACCCATAAGGGTCAATAATTGACCTTTAAACAACTTCTTTTCAGGACTATTCAGTGAAATCTCTGTTTGGATCACTCAGCAGGGAGAGAGTGCTTACCTTCATTGCAGCCAGAGAGCAGGGATATGCCCGGGAAATAACCGAATTCTGGAAATGTCCTGATCGACCGATAAAGAGGGAGCTGAATCGTCTTGAATCCGATGGCGTATTAACCGCCAGGTCCTATGGACGGACAATAAGCTACAGCATCAATCCCAGATTCTTTCTTCGAAGAGAACTAATCGCATTGCTGCTCAAAGTCATTGATGCATATCCACCCGAGTGGAAGGAAAGGCTGCTCTTTAACCGCCGCCGACCCAGGGCAAAAGGCAAACCGGTTGTGTTCCTGAAAGACAGCAAAAGAAGGTAGCGGATGACCGGAATAAGCAAACTTTCGACAGCGGAATTAGCAGCTCTTATTTGTGAATCTTTAAGAGAGGAAGGGCTTCAAATAACACTGTCCGGCGGAGCGTGCGCGGAAATTTATAGCAACAAGAAATACGTGACCGGCGATCTTGATTTTGTTGTGAATTATATCTGGCCGGAAAACGACAAAATAATCAACAAGGTTATGTCTGAACTCGGCTTCAGGAAAAAAGGAAGAATATACCAGAACGTGGATGAATCTGTTTCGTACTCCGTCGAATTCCCGCCCGGTCCGCTGAGTATCGGCGAGGAGTATCACATAAAGCCCGTGGAACTGAAATTAAGAAACGGCACCCTTTCGCTTCTGTCCCCTGCCGACTCCGCCAAAGACCGGCTCGCCGGATATTTTTACGGAAACGATGCGCAGTGTCTGGAACAGGCGGTCATGATTTGTCAAATGAACAACGTCGCAATAAATGCTATCCGGGAATGGGCGGAAAAGGAAGGACGAGCGGAAAAGTTTATAGAATTTGAAAATAGGCTCAACCATGGCAAAAAAGGCGTGCTCGGGAAGCCGGGAATGCGGCGGAACACTTCCGGCCAACACCGTCAAAAAACGCGGCAAACTTGAAGGATTGTTGAGTGCGCCATAGGGGCCGTGCCTTTGTGCTTGCCGGGAACGTTGGGGCTTCCGTTCAATCGCAGGCAATCCGGTTTTGTCATAACAAATTACCTTGAGCAAAAGGGAAGACATTACGTCAGATCAACCTCAAAGAAAAACCAGTCACGCCTTTTTCCAGCGGCGTGCTTTGATACTCGCCTTCCTCCTGCTTCCGCTTTCCCTTTTTTGTTCACTGTGCGGCGCTCAGGAACCCGCCGCCCTTTCCCGCACCACCGTCGCGCCGGTGGTTCATTGTTTCCACAACCGAAACATCGATCTCATGGTTCTCGGCACCATTGGCGCCGCACACGCGCGCAATCCTCATTTCACCTGGGCGCATCTCGATTCCCTGCTTCAGCGAATCGCGCCGGAGCTACTTCTGGTGCAGATCCGTCCGGACCATTGTGACAAACAGGAATTCTTTGACGGAGCGCCCGACATGGCGTATCTGGCGTACCTCGCCAGGAAAATGAAGATTGAATGCCGCGGCATCGACTGGTGGCTCGACATGCAGATCGTGAATTGGGACAAAATAAACCCTGAAGAGCGGATCAGACACATCAATGAGAACATACGCACCGTGCTCGGTTCAACGCGCGCTCAGATGATCCTTATCGCCGTCGACCTTTCGTTCGTGGATTCGCTCCGCAGCTGCCTGCTCCTCGACAGTCTCAGGGAATGGACTTGTCCGCAGACCCGGTTCGCCCTTGCGAAGATTGCCGATCTCCCGCCTGAAACGGTCGACTTTTTTCGAGATGGAATGGTATACTTGGCGTACTTGCCCTATGCCAGCGCCGCGCGCGTGCAGCAGAAAATCAATGATCTGCGCGACATCGTGAGGAGCAAGGGATATCTTTTCGAGCGTTGACAAGGCGGGAAACGCCAAACAGGAGGGGAATTAATACTTCGTTCCGAACACCACCTGCAGCCGTACCTCGGGCAGGCTGAGCATGGTAAAAGAAGTGTTTTCAGTCAGGAAACCCGACACACCAAACGAAATAAGATTTGTTGCAAGAACCACCGTTACCGGCCCCACCTCCTTGAACACTCCCGCCGACACGGAAGCCCAGAGCAGCCTCACGTCGATGTCCTGCTGGTATCGGTACATCCAATAGAAATACTGTACATTCGGCGCCAGAAAATACTTGAGCCAACCATATTCCTTCATGGTATTGATAGTCCCGTTGAATCCGATGGAAGGGCAGAATGACTCACCGTTGTCCCTTATCAAACTGTCGGAATTGCCGCTATTGAAAATCAAGGCACGGTAATTCGAGTTCCTGCTGCCGAACGTGAAATACAATCTGCTGCCGATAATCGAATTGGAAAGGTGCGCGCCGACCCCCAGCGTAAAATCATAGTAAAAAGCCTGATTGTAATACGAGCCGTTGAGATTTCCCGTGAATGAAAAAGGCGATTTTGAATTGAAGGTGAAAAGAAGACCTGCCTTTGTTTCAGGCAAGGACCAGTTGACGTTGTTCGGGACCGCGAGCGTATCGGTGGGATCGGTTGCCGTGGACTGCGGCCCGTCCTGGTAGTGGATCCCGTAGCCGCCGTTGTATCCCAGGAAGCCGCCGACCTCAAGGCTTTGAGCTGAATTTGGCCGTTCAACATTGACCGGTGAGACCGGGGACGTGGCGGTGAGCTGTAAATCCCTGAGGGAATAAACCACGCAGCCGTTAAAAAGCACTATGGCAATTGATGGCAGCAAAACGCCGCAGATTGTTTTTGTCCGGCATATCATGGCTCCACCTTGACCTCTCGGAACCCCTTTGCAGACGCTGTTGCTCCAATGGTAATATAAATTCCCGCTGCTCCCATTCTGCTAGTTGTGCCGTCGTGAGGGCTTCACGTTTCTCCCTTCCTCAGCATATCCCCTGCCGCGAGCGCCTGATCCGCATTTGCTATCACCAGCCTGTTTGTCAACGCCCTGTCCAAGCTGTTGCCTTCCAGATCGGTTATTCGCCGGATTGCAACCTCGAACGGCATTTTTTCTTTTCTCACCGGCAGAACATTAAGGGTGTCGCCTTCACAAAACGGATTTTTCACGTCGACCACCGCGCCCCTTCCCGCAAGTATCTCACGAACCACCCCGACGATCCTCATTGCGGGGAGCGGCCTGCTGTCGTTCACGTCCTGGAGCGCGTATTCCCCCGCATAGAACCCGGTGGTGTACGGCCGGTGGTCGAGCCGGTCGAGTTCCTCGCGCCATTCCGGCCTCACCGCGTACGTGCCGCCTGCGGCGATGGCGTCGAGCGCGGCGCGGTACACCTTGACAACCGACGAGACATAGTGCGCGCTCCGGTTGCGGCCCTCTATCTTCACGGATGCGACTCCCGTCCCGACGATGCGGTCGAGGATCGGCAGGCAGCACAGGTCCTTGGAATTGAACAGGAACGCCCGCGCCGGCGCGGCCCCGTCTTCCTCCTCCACCGTGAACCACTCCCCTGTTTCGGTTTCGTTGTCGTACATGGGCGACACGCGGTACCGGAACCGGCACGGCTGCCGGCAGTCGCCCTGGTTGGGATGCCGCCTGCCCGTATACACGCCGAGCAGGCACCTGCCGGACACCGACATGCACATGGCGCCGTGAACAAACGCTTCCATTTCTATTGGTGAGGCACGGCATATTGCTTCCATTTGCGCGAGCGTGAGTTCCCGCGGAAGCACGACGCGCGTTATCCCCTGGCCCGCCCAGAATGCAGCGGCTGCGCTGTTGAAAGTGCCGGTCTGGGTGCTCAGGTGAAGGGCGGTTGAAGGCGCGTGCCTGCGGCACAGGGAAATGACGCCCGGATCGCTCACGATGAACGCATGCGGCATTATTTCTTTTTTCGCAAGCGTTACGAGCAGGGACTCGATGCCGGGCATGGTTTCGTCGACCGGCATGGTGTTGAGAGCGACGTACACCTTGCTTCGCTTTTCATGTGCGAATGCCAGGAGTTCTGCAAGTTCCGAGGGCACGGCGTTTTTCGAGCGGGCGCGGAGGTTGTAGGGACCCACGCCGATGTAGACTGCGTCGGCGCCGTGGCGCAACGCCGCGCGGGCGCATTCGGCGTCCGCGGCAGGCGCAAGAAGTTCAGGCAAAGAAATCATAGTCTTGGTCTTGATCGGAAGACGGCATGCGATGACGGTCTTTTCATTCCTATTTTGCGGC
>DATFYJ010000097.1:0-3794 GCA_035315105.1 Chitinivibrionales bacterium | reverse complement strand
TGGTCCACCCCTTCTTGTTATTTTTAATAATACACTTCTAGATTATCAAATAACTGGCTCGAGAACAGCAGCTTCCTGAATTTTACCAGGTCGTCGTGAAACACGCGGGTGTTGTCGTAGACCGAAAAATGCGGCTTGAGCGTATTGTACACCTTGGTGGTGCCGCGCCCCATGGTGGCCGCATTGCGAAAGGAGAACGCCTGCATCTGCGCGAGCGTTTCGAGGGTGAGCACGTGCTTGGCGTTGCTCACCGCCTTGAACGCCTTGCGCGCCGCCACCGTGCCCATGCTCACCACGTCCTGGTTCGACGCGTTGCACGAGATCGACAGCGTGCTCACCGGGTTCGCGATCTGCCTGTTTTCCGCCGTCGTGGAGGTGGCAAGATACTGCGCGCCCATGAAGCCCATGGTGAGGCCCACGGTCCCGGGAATGAGGTGCTCGGGCAAGCCCTCGTTGAGGCTCTTGTCAAGCAGCTTGTTGAGCCGCCGCTCCGACAGCGTGCAAAGCTCGGCCACCGCCATGCACAGCATGTCCATGGCAAAGCCCACGCTCTGGCCGTGGAAATTGCCGCCGTGGATGATCTTCTGCTTTTGGGGAATGATGATGGGATTGTCGTTCGACGAATTCGCCTCGATCTCGATGGTGCGTGCCGCGGCCTCAATCGCCTCGCTCACGGGCGCGAGGATCTGCGGCGCGCACCGGATGGAATAAACGTCCTGCACGTTGATGCTTGTCTCGAACACGCGGTCCTCGGTTTGCTGGCGCCGTATGATCTCGTGCATGTCCTTGCGGAGAGTGATGTTCCTCGAACCGTCGTACAGCCTGCGGATGATCGCGGCGACCGCCTTCTGCCCCGGATGCGGCTTCACCTCGTGCAGGTCCTCGTCGAACGCGTCGTCGATGCCCCCGAAGATCTCTATGGAAAATGCCGCGTTGACACATGCGATACGCAGCAATTTCTTGGCGCCGAACAACGCAAACGCGGCGATCGCGGTCATGGCGCTCGTGCCGTTCATGATGGCGATGCCCTCCTTGTAGCTCAGGCGCACCGGCGTGAGACCCGATTTCGCGAGCGCAGCGCTCGCGGGCATGAATTCCTTTTTGTAAAACACGTTGCCCTCGCCGATTATGGCGAGCGCCGTGTGCGCCAGGTGCACTAGGTCACCCGACGCGCCCACGCTGCCGCATTCGGGAATATAGGGCGCAATCCCGGCGTTCACCATGGCCGCCATGAGAGTCACCAGCTCGGTGCGCACGCCGGAAAACCCCTTGACAAGGGTGTTGAGCCGCACGGCCAGCACCGCAAGTGCAATGTAGGGCTTGATGGGGTCGCCCAGGCCCGCGGCGTGGCTCCTGATGAGGTTGACCTGCAGCGTCTCGATGTCGGCGTCGGCGATGATCTTGTTGCACATGGGGCCGAACGACGTATTCACGCCGTAAATGATGCGCCCGGCCTCCACTTCACGGGCGAGAAAGTCGCGCGACGCCTTGCACCGGGAAAGCGCCGCGGGATCGATGGTGACGCGCTTGTCGCCGATGCCGATGGCCACTATGTCCTCGACCCTAAGGTCGTTGCCGGTGAGAACGACGGACGGGCGGTTGTCCATGAGTTTGCTCTCCTTAATCAAAAACGTTCACCGCAAAGACGCAAAGGCCGCAAAGTGAAAATAAAATTTAATTCCTTCCTCTTTGCGATCTCTGCGCCTTTGCGGTGAGTCCTTTTTTACAAGACAGAAAAGGGCATAGACGCCGCCTATGCCCTTATATCATGCGCAACAATTCCGCCTTACTTGAGCTTTGCCGCTTTTCTGATCTTGTCCACCATGTCAAGCTTCTCCCACGTGAAGTTCGGCAGCTCGCGGCCGAAATGCCCGTTGCGCGCGGTCTCGCGGTAGATGGGCCGCCGCAGCTTGAGTGTTTCGATAATGGCGGCGGGACGGAGGTCGAACACTTTTTCCACGATCCTGCTTATCCTGTCGTCGGACATGATGCCGGTGCCGTAGGTGTCCACATAGATCGAAATTGGCTTTGCCACGCCGATGGCGTACGACACCTGTATCCGCACCTTTTTCGCCAGCTTGGCCGCCACAAGATTCTTGGCGATCCAGCGCGCGGCGTATGCTGCGCTCCGGTCAACCTTGGTGGGGTCCTTGCCCGAGAACGCGCCGCCGCCATGGCCGCCGTATCCGCCGTACGTATCGACGATGATTTTGCGGCCCGTGACGCCGCTGTCGCCGTGAGGGCCGCCGATCACGAAGCGTCCCGTGGGATTGACGTGGAAAATGGTCTTCTTGTCAAGCAGCTTTGCAGGAATCACCTTCCTGATGATCTTCTCGATCATGTCCTTCCTGATTTTCTGATACGACACGTCGGGCGCGTGCTGGGTGGAAAGCACCACGGTGTGGACGCGCACGGGTTTGTCGTTCTCGTATTCCACGGTCACCTGAGACTTGCTGTCGGGACGCAGGTACTTGATGAGTTTCTTTTCCCGCGCGGTGGTAAGATATTCTACCAGCCGGTGCGCAAGATGGATGGCGAGCGGCATATAGGTCTTGGTCTCGTCGCAGGCATAGCCGAACATCATTCCCTGGTCGCCCGCGCCCTGTTCCTTGTGAAGTCCCTTGCCTGCGGTGACGCCCTGGGAGATGTCGGGAGACTGTTTGTCAAGCGTCACCAGGATGCCGCAGCTCTTTGCCTCAAACCCGAGGCTGGGATCGTTGTAGCCGATTTCGGCAATCGTCCTGCGGACCACGCCCGGAATGTCGACAATCGCCTTGCTCGTTATTTCCCCGGCAACCACCACGAGGCCGGTGGTCACCAGCGTTTCACAGGCAACGCGGGAATACGGGTCCTGCTCGAACATGGCATCGAGCACTGCATCGGAGATCTGGTCGGCCACCTTGTCCGGATGTCCCTGCGACACGCTTTCAGAAGTAAACAGATACCTCATCGAATCCACCTTTCAGAAAATTGATTTATAGCAACAACGGGAAAAATGCCTGAGCATCGTTTGAGCGGATTGGGTAAAATACTATATCACGGAGGAGGCAAACAAGGGTTCCGACCAGACACACCCGTTCCTGTCGCGCATTCTCAACGCCGCCGCAGCCGCTTCTTCCCTTCGTGGTATTCCTCAAGCAGATCAACAACCGGCGCACCCGTCTTCTTGCTTATCCTTGCCAGCGCCTCGTATTCCGGCTTTGTAAACGAATGACCCTTGTACGAGCACTCCTTCACCGTAATGGCCTGCCCCCTGAGGTTGGCAGTACCCTGCTTTCTTTCCGCCACAACGCGTCCTTCCAGGCGCACCCGCACGCCGAGCGTGCGTGTGTGAATCATGATCGTGTCGACAAGTTCCTGCTGCTTATCCGGCGCGCACAACACGGTAAGCCTGTAGCCGGGCCTTCCCTTTTTCATGAACACCGGCAGCCACGAAACGTCGAGTGCGCCCGCCTGCATGAGCCTTCCGGCCGCATCAGCCATGATCTCGCCCGAAATGTGGTCCATGTCCGATTCCAGCACACACACATGGTCGTTCCGCGAAACTGCGTCCCGCTCGATAAGAAACACGCGGAGAACGTTCGACGTTTCTTTGAACGACTTATCGCCGCAGCCGTAACCGGCGCCAAGCACGGTGCCGGAAACGCCGGCAGTGTCTTGCCTGCCCAGCGCGGTAAGCGCGGCGCATCCCGTTGGCGTGAGAAGCTCTCCCTGAATGTCAAGTATCCGCAGATCGAACCCCTGGGCCATGGCAGCCACGGCGGGAACCGGCACCGGCATCACGCCGTGCAGAG
>DATFYJ010000096.1:0-4389 GCA_035315105.1 Chitinivibrionales bacterium | reverse complement strand
CATCGACCACGGCAAGTCGACGCTCGCCGACCGGTTCCTCGAAATCACGGGCACCGTGGCCAAGGACCGGATGCAGGACCAGATCCTCGACGACATGGACCTCGAGCGCGAGCGCGGGATCACCATAAAATCGCATCCCGTGCGCATGACCTACCGCGCCAAGGACGGCAGCGATTACTGCTTCAACCTGATCGACACGCCGGGCCATGTTGACTTTTCGTACGAGGTGTCGCGCTCGCTTGCTGCATGCGAAGGCGCCGTGCTCGTGGTCGACGCGAGCCAGGGCATCGAGGCGCAGACACTTACGAATGTGTACCTCGCGCTCGGCAACAACCTCGAGATAATCCCGGTGATGAACAAGATAGACCTGCCGTCGGCCCACCCCGACGACGTGGCGCGGCAGATCGCCGATCTGCTCGGCGTCGACGCTGCGTCGATCCTGCGGTGCAGCGCAAAATCCGGCGTTGGCGTCGACGCGATCCTCGAACGCATCGTGGCCGCTGTTCCGCCGCCCGCGGGTTCCATCGACCGACCGCTCAAGGCCCTGATTTTCGATTCGAAGTTCGACTCGTTCCGCGGCGCCGTGGCGTACGTGCGCGTATTCGACGGCCAGATCAAGGCGCGCGACATGGTGAAGTTTTTCTTTCGCGGCAGCGAGCACGAAGTGATGGAAGTGGGATTTTTCCGCCTTGGCAGGACGCCGGAAGATGTGCTCACCCCCGGCCAGGTAGGCTACGTTATCGCGAATATCAAGACGGTGTCGGACATCAAGATCGGCGATACGATCACGCTCAAGACCGGCGGCGCCGATTCGCCGGTCGCCGGGTACAAAGAAGTAAAGCCCATGGTGTTCTCGGGCATCTACCCGGTTGACAAAGACGATTACGAGAACCTGCGCTCGTCGCTGGAAAAGCTCAAGCTCAACGACTCGTCGCTTTCCTACGAGCCCGAAACGTCCGGCGCTCTGGGGTTCGGGTTCCGCGCCGGGTTTCTCGGCCTCCTTCACATGGAGGTGGTGCAGGAACGGCTGTTCCGCGAATACAATGTCAACATCATCACCACGGTCCCCAACGTCAGGTACAAGATCCTTACCCGCAACAAGGAGGAGTTGTTCATCGAGAGCCCGGCCAAGCTCCCGCCTCCCAATTATTTGGAATCCGTTTCGGAGCCGATGGACAAGGTGCAGATCATCACGCCCACCGAATTCGTGGGCGCCATCATGAAACTGTGCGAGGACAAGCGCGGGATCATGGGCACCATGGAATACCTGGAACCCACGCGCGTATGCATGAACTACAGACTCCCGCTCTCGGAAATAATCATCGATTTCTTCGACACGCTCAAGAGCATTTCTAAGGGCTATGCCTCCATGGATTACGAGTTCGACTCGTTCCAGGAAAACGACCTTGTCAAGCTCGACATCCTTATCAACGGCGCGCTCGTGGACGCATTCTCAACCATCATCCACAAGGAGAAATCGTACGCCTACGGCCAGATGATCACGTCCAAGCTCAAGGAGCTCATCCCCCGGCAGCAGTACGAAGTTGCGATCCAGGCAGCCATCGGGGGACGAGTGATCGCGCGCACCACGGTTAAGGCGTACCGCAAGGACGTGACCTCAAAGTGCTACGGCGGCGACATCACCCGCAAGCGCAAGCTCCTGGAAAAACAGAAGGAAGGAAAGAAGCGGATGAAGCAGGTGGGCAACGTGGAAATACCCCAGGAGGCGTTCCTGGCGGTGTTGAGCAGGGACTAGCCGTGGCGCCGGTGACCGACGGGAATTCTGCGACGCCGCTTGACGGACGCATCATCGCTTACCGTATTGTCAAGTTTGCGGTCATTGTCCTGCTGTGCGCCGGGGCCGTCAAGCTGTTCGTTCTCGACACCGTGCTGGTCCGCACCGACCAGATGGAGCCCGCGCTTGCCGACGGCGACCGGGTGCTGGTTTTCAAGCTGCTGCGGGTGTGGCCGCTGTCGGAGATTCTTCTCCCCTTCCGGGCAAGTCCGGTCGTGTTTGCCAATCCTCTCCTTCAAGGGAAACCCTCGGTCCTCCGGGTCGCCGCGGTTTCCGGCGACAGCGTGGTGATACGCCGGGGCTCGTGCCGCATTCTTAACAAGCGAGCCTTTGCCCGCTCGTCCCTGCCGGCCGGCGAGGAGCCCCTGCCGCCGGAATACTCGCCGCGCGATTCCATGCCGCTGTACGTTTTGCCCGCGAAAGGGACAACGGTCGCCCTCGACTCCCTGCCGCTGAGGGACTTCTTTTTCGCGGCTGGGCTCATCAGGCAGGAGAACCCAGGCGAACAGTTTATGGTGCGGCCGTCAGTGTTCGTCAATGGCGCGCCGGTCGACACCCTGTACACCAGGGATTTCTCTCTTTACAAAGGCCGGATCGATTCGGTGCCGAACCGCTACGAGTTCGACTGGTTTTTCTGGGACAGGATGCGCGACTATCTGTCGCATTCACAAACAGGAAAAGAGATCACGCTGGCATTTTCGCTCATGCGGTCCGGGGAGAGAATGTACGGGTACACGTTCACCAGATCAAGTATTTTTCTGCTCGCCGACGACTGGCAAAAAGGGTTCGATTCCCGGTACTTCGGGCCGGTCGTTGCCTCATCTGTAAAGGGCCGGGTGCTTGGCGTGCTGTGGTCCTTCGGCAGAAGCGGTGACCATAAGTCCAAATTCAGGATATCCAGGTTTTTCAAGATAATACGGTAGACTAAAAAAGACACAGTTAATTGACAAATAAAACCATCAAACAATACAATAATTGGCACATAAGATGACTTTGATTGATAAATACTCATAAAGCCGATTTTTAATTATTGACCGTTGATGATCTTTCTTTCGCGTTAGGCGGCACTGGAGGCCGCGCTGGAGCGCGGTGCCGCTCGGACCCGCCGCTACCGCGGCATAGGGCCGTGGCGGTCCGAGGCCGAAGGCCGAGACCGGAAGGACGGCCGACCCGAGCCTGAGGCTTGACGAAGGCGAGGGGAACGCCCAAATATTCACTTTCTACGTGATCAAACGGATTCCAATGACCACAAAAGGCTATTTCGGTACATTCGGCGGGCAATACGCGCCCGAGACGCTCATGCCCGCCCTTGCGGCCATCGAAAAGGCGTACAATACCGCGAAACGGGACAAGGCGTTCACGAATGAATTCCATTCCCTTCTCAGGAACTACTGCGGCCGCCCCACGCCGCTCTACTTTGCAAAGAGCCTCACCAAAAAACTCGGCGGCGCGCGCATCTACATCAAGCGCGAAGACCTCAACCATACGGGCGCGCACAAGATAACCAATTCTTTGGGCCAGACACTCCTCGGTTCGTACATGGGTAAGACCCGCGTTATCGCCGAAACCGGCGCGGGCCAGCACGGCGTGGCCACGGCCACGGCTGCGGCGCTGCTTTCACTGAAATGCGACATTTACATGGGAACGGTTGACATGGCGCGACAGCGGCCCAACGTGTTCCGCATGGACCTTCTCGGCGCAACAGTGACCCCGGTCGAAAGCGGCAACAGAACGCTCAAGGACGCGGTGAATGAGGCGCTCCGCGACTGGACGCTTTCGTGCCCGTACACGCACTACGTTTTCGGCTCGGCACTCGGGCCGCACCCCTTTCCCACAATCGTTCGGGATTTCCAAAGCGTGATCGGCGCCGAGACCAGGCGCCAGATACTCGCCGCAGAGGGCAGGCTGCCCGACGAAATCGTCGCGTGCGTGGGCGGCGGATCAAACGCCATCGGCATTTTCTCCGCGTTCCTCAAAGACAAGCGCATAAGGCTCACCGGCGTCGAGGCGGGCGGCCTGGGACTCGCCACGAAGAAGCACGCGACGCGGCTCACGCCGACAAGCATGTCGCGTCCGGGCATTCTGCACGGATCGCTCTCCTACGTGCTGCAGGACGCTCACGGCCAGATCGCCACCACGCATTCGGTGTCGGCAGGGCTCGACTACTCCGGCGTGGGGCCTCAGCATTCCTATTTGTATACGTGCGGCCGCGCGCGCTACACCTACGCCACCGACCGGGAATCGGTTGACGCGTTCCGCTTGCTGTGCGAATGCGAAGGCATCATCCCGGCGCTGGAGTCCGCGCATGCATTTGCGTACGCGATCAAGGCCGCACCGAAAATGTCGAGGAATAAAATTATGGTGATAAATCTGTCGGGCAGGGGCGATAAAGACATTTATCACGTGGCAGAGTACCTGGGAAAAAAAATATAGCACATGGTTGAAAGTTGACAGTTGACGGTTGACAGTTGACGGTGAATAAACACAATGAACCGATACTTAAATACTTTTGAGTCGCTCACGCAGCGCAACGAAATTGCGTTTATCCCTTTTGCCGTGGCCGGGGACCCGGACCTTCGCACGAGCGAGGCGAT
>DATFYJ010000095.1:0-2083 GCA_035315105.1 Chitinivibrionales bacterium | reverse complement strand
AGGCCCGCCATGGTGTCGGAGCCGAACAGCATTCTGTCCGAAAACAGGAAAGGGGTAAAGATGATGACCACGAGCACGGCGAGCGCCCCGACGCAAAACAGGTCGTTTGAGAAAAGAGACGACCATGCAAAGGGCTTCCGTTGTTCCGTTGCGCCGGCGTTCTTGTTTTCCACATCTTCTCCTTGCACTTAAAGGACCGAGATCGCCTGTTCGAGAGATTCAAAATCGAAATTCGCCCCGGAATACCTGCTCTTCACAACGTACGATTTCAAGGCAGGCAGACGGATGCGGTCCGACTGCTTGTCGCCGATCATCACCGAAGTTGACAAATCGATGTTGAGATCGCGGGCCGCTTCAAGAAACATTCCCGGCCCGGGCTTCCTGAAGTCGGAGTCCTGCCGGTAGGAGGCCACAGTGCCGTCCTTGTGAAAAGGGCAGTAATAGAAACCGGCCACGCGAATCCCTTTTTCCGCAAAACGCTCCCCCATCCATTGGTGAAGCGCCTGCACATCTGCTTCGGTGAATTTTCCTTTGGCAATGCCGGCCTGGTTGGTGACGACGACGATGATATATCCCTTTGCAAGCGCCGCACGGCAGAATTGGAATATGAACGGATTGAAAACAATCTGCTCGGGCTTGTGCGGATAGTCGCTATCTTCGTTGATGATCCCGTCGCGGTCCAGGAAGAGGGCTTTCTTTTTCTCAGGCATGACGGGCGACATTCGTTGTTTGCTGTCGTGACCAAAGGAAACTATTTTGTCCCTAGCGGCTTGCAGCCGAACACGGGATAAAATACCATGAAACGTTGTGTCACCGCAATCGGCGTTTTCTTCCTTGTGACCCTTGTGGTAATCTCGTGCAGGGAACATCCGTCGCCGGCTTCCGAAAAGCGGCCTCTCCCGCCATCCGCGACCGCCGGCCATGCCGCGGGTTTGAACAATGGCGCTGGGTGCGATTCAATTCTTGCCGTTGTTGAAGCTCTAGAAGACCGGGTTCGCGCCGATCCCCGCGACGGCAATGCGGCACAGGCGCTTGTCAAGGCCGCCTTTGATTCGGCTTCAGGCTGTTTCATCACGGCAGGCAAAGGGACGTTCAACCGTTCGCATCCGCAGGCGGCCAAGGAAGCGGGCCGCACCATGGCGGCGCAATACGACGCAAAGAGATGGGCGCTTTACCTCAAGACCAGGTCTCTGGGGCGCGGCATCATGTTCGGGGAAAATATTGCCGGCGAGATTACCTATTCGTCAACGTTCTGCTCGCGCAACGCGGGTGACACCCTGGTTCTTCTGGTCAAGGTTCCTCTGGGAAGCGTGATTGTCAATTGAGCCTATGCCGCCCTAAAGGGTGAAGAACAGTATCGCCGCCGGACCAAGGCTGAGCTTGCGCGGCAGGGCGCATTCCTTGAGTGGGTTTGAAAGCGGCCGGATCATGGTCTTGCACGATGCGTATTCCTCCGGAAGATCCTGCGGTTCCACAACAAGCTCCCTGTCCATTATCTTGTTGACACATACGAGGACCGGACCAGCCTTCTTGTTTGACTGTTTCAGGAGAAACATGAAGTCCTTTTCGTAATCGGTGAGAGCGGTCCAGGTACCTTCTTCGCAAAACACCGGCGTCAACCGTTTCCGTCCGTTCATTTCCTTTATCCAGGCGCTCAGGTCCCACTGCGGGGGTTCGAGGTCCTTGGGAGTGCCTTTCACCACATCGGTCTTGCGCTTCGCGCCGAATTCGTACCCTCCCACCATAAGAAGCCCTTCGGAGAACATCGAGGCAAACGCGTAGCGCATTTTCTGGACGGCGACAGTGCCCGGTTCAGCGCTTGCAAGCCTTTCGGTGTCGTGGGATTCCGGAAAGCTTATCGACGGCGCGATCTTCCTGTTCCCTTCGTGCTGCTCGAGGCACCACGGCTTGTCAAAATCCCAGTACTTCGACGAATTGAACAGGTAGTCGAATCCGGTTCCCTTGAGCGCGGCGATCTGCTCCATGGTGCATCCGAGTGTCTCGGCGAGGAACATGGTGCGAGGATACCGTTTCTTTGCAGAACCGATGAGGTATTTCCACAGCGCGGCCGGCACCTGATACG
>DATFYJ010000094.1:0-5371 GCA_035315105.1 Chitinivibrionales bacterium | reverse complement strand
CACATGCTTACGCACCGCCGCCGGCATCGTCGACGCATCGGTGAACAGGCTGGGAAATAGCGATCGGTAGGCTGCGATGATCGGATCGTGCCCATCGAACACATAGAATGTCGTCTGCCCGGTGTACGCGTCGATCACGACCTTCACGCTGTTGCGCATGTAGCTGGTGCCGTCGCTGAGCCGCTGCGCGTACGGGTAGCGATCGGTCGAGGTGTACGCGTCGAGGATCCACTTCAGCATGCCCGCCGGCGTGATCACGAGGTACGGATCGCCGTCGTAGGTCAGGAAGGGCAGGGCCTTCTGCGCCCGGCCGATGATCTCGCGGTTGTAGAGCGCGCGGCTGTCGCCGGTGATGTCCTGCGAGAAGAAGACGTTGGACGACTCGAACCGCGCGGCCAGCATCAGACGGCGCCACACGTTCCCCACCCGCACGCCGCCGGTGCCCTTGTAGGGGGCGTAGACGTCCTGGTCGCCCGAGGGATAGTCGAACTCCTTGGAGCGGGTGTTGACAATTGCGTATCCCGCGTCCGACTCGCCGTAGTAAATCTCGGGGCGCCGCACAGCGACGTCGCCGCTCGATGCGGGCGGTATGTTCTGGACAAAGAACTCGGGAAGTCCCTCGGCGGTGACGTTGTTCACCGGCCCCATGCACAGGCCGTACCCGTGCGTGTACGACAGGTGCTCGTTGATCCAGATGCGGCTGGGAAGGCTTGCCGGCACCAGCTCGCGCGACGCAAGCATCACCTGGCGGTATTTGCCGTTGATCATGTAGCGGTCGTTGTCCACGTCGAGAAACTTGTAGTAGGTGCGGATCTCCTGGAGCTGCGAAAACGTGGTGAGCAGGGGCGCGTTGTCCCACAGCCGTATGTTCTTGACGGTGAGGTCGTTCTTCTGGAGCATCTCGCGCGTGAGACTGTCGGTGGGGAAGAAATGCCGTTGTTCTATTTCGTCAAGATTGTAGGCGGCGCGGGTGTTTGCAATGCTCCATTTGATGTAGGGCGTCTCCTTGGACACCTCGTTGGGCGCCACCACGAACTTCTGCACGAGGCCGCTCGCTCCCCTGCCGATCAGGTTGAGCACGAATACCAGCAGGATGCCCGCCACCGCAAACTTGAGCGTCTTGGTCCAGATGTTGATCCACACGAGCAGCGCTGCCGCGAGGCAGATGTAGCGCATGATCCTGAGGAACGGCAGGTAATAGTGGATGTCGGCAAAGCCCGCGCCGTTGACAATGTGGCTGCCGCCCGTGACCATGCCGTACATGCGGAACTGGAAAAAGAAGAACAGCGAGCCCACCACGAGGCCCGTGAGCACCAGGATGTGCGCCTTTGCCGAGCCGGCCGCGGATATCCAACGGCCGGTGAACGTGATGTTCTGCCGCAGGAAATAAACGATGAAGCTGCCTGCAAGTGAGAA
Source organism: Chitinivibrionales bacterium (assembly GCA_035315105.1). GTDB lineage: Bacteria > Fibrobacterota > Chitinivibrionia > Chitinivibrionales > FEN-1185 > FEN-1185. The sequence goes on along the minus strand of DATFYJ010000094.1, from coordinate 3,955 downwards.
CACTGCGATGGCAAGCGCGCCGTTGTACACCAACCGGTAGAACGGCAGCCTGAACACGTAGAAACTTATGTCTTTTCCCAAAAGCGGGTCGGCCGCGCCGAACGCCACCGCGCCCCTGTACTTGAGAAACAGGTCCCAGTACCCGCTGGCCACGCTGCCGATAAAAAATGCCGCGACCACGGCCGCAGCCGGAAGTATGTACTTTACAAAAGGCATGATGCCGTACGCTTCGATGTAGGCGAGCAGCGGCGATTGCCGCGTATGCGACAGCGGCTTGGACAGCGCCTGCGCAAGGAGCAGGTTACCGTAGATCACCACGAGCGCGACAAGACCGGCGCACACCGAAACGCCCACCTGCGCCGAGAGCATGGTGACGAACGCCTGAGACAGGCGAAGCTCGGAGAACCAGAAGTAATCGGTGATGAGCGCGGCGATCTGCCCGGCGAACACCATCACAATTACCACGATAAGCGCCAGCACCAGCCAGCCGATGTGTTTGGGTTTCAGTGAAGAGGGCATGAGGTCTCCTTTTGTTATCCGAGTCTTTAGAAAAATCCATCAAGAAGCAAGTTGACAGTTTACAGTTGACGGTTGACAGTCAATGCGGGACTTGGAATCTATCGCCCTATGTGCACTGCCAGAACTCCATTTTATTGTCACTCCCGCGGAAGCGGGAGTCCAGGTCTTCCATTGAAGAACCCCGCAGCGAGCTGCGAGGAATCTGCAACTCACCCCTTAATCCCCTCTCTTGTGCCCCTTCGGGCATCCCTGAAGAGGGAAAGAGAGGGGAAACCCGAAGGGAGGGGTGAGTTTAAGCCAAGGCAAGCTATAGAAATTTCCATACATTACTTCTTTTTATCCTCTTCCGGCGGGGTCTTGGGCTTTATCTTCGGTGCGCAGAGCTCGCATGCGGCCGGAACGGATATTCCTTCAACGTCCCAGCGCGCCCGCGCCTCCACCGTGTCCGGGAATATCCTGTATTCTTCGGGGGGCACCCAGGGAACAAGGCTTCCCGGTGTGGGTTTGCCGTCGCGGTTGACATCAAGGAAGTACGCGATCCTCCCCTTTCCGGAGGGTATCGTGTCGAACCTGAACGAACCGGCCCGGTCCGCCGTCAGGTACGCCTTCTGCTTCCCTAGCGGCAGGAACTGCCATGTGCGGAGGCTGTCGCCCTTGAGGCACGACGCCCCGCCGCTCAGGCTGAGGCACAGATCCTGGTCGGCTGTGGTGCGGAACTTGAGGGTTACGCCGGCCGTGTCTTTCGGCGTGTTGCCGGCGGCGTCTGCGAACAGCGAGTCGGGCATGGAAACTTCGTATGCCATGCCGGGCGTCAGGCTCCGCTTTGCAAAAAGGAACGTTGTGTCGCAGAACCGCTGCGAAACGCCGAGGTCGGCCTTGGCGCCGAGCGTATCCTCGCAGTACCATTTCGACGCCCGGCAGGTGACCGGCTTTGACCAGAATATCCTCACCACCGGCCGTACGTCCGCGCCGGACTGCGGGTCCGATCCCTTTACAACAGGGACCGCGGTGTCCGCGGAGGCCAGGCCGTTGAAAAGGATGGTGTCGTTTTGCACAACGCCCTTGCCGAACAAAAGCGGCGACTGTTTGCGGTACACGAGCCGGAACGGCGCAAGCCCAAGCGTGTCGGACAGCAGGAGCACAAACCGCTGCGTGTGGTATACCGGCAGGTACTGCTTTATCAAAACCTGCCGTTTCGACTCGGTGGCTTCCGCGCGCCACGCGTCCGCGTACGCGGAATCCGGCATGCCGGTTCCGCCGATCCATTCGCCGCCGATGCAGGTCGCAGAGAGCGGCCGAAGCGTTGAAATATGGCGCGTGGTGGTGTCGCAGACAACGCCGAACAGTACGAGCGGCCCCACCACCTTGTCGAGCGTGAAGCGCTTGGTGATGGGAGCGAACACCGCCTCCCGCAGCGGGTCGATTTTGTTGTTGCCGTTGTCGTCCGAAAACGCAAGCACTTCGTAGGTCCCGCGGTGAATATTGTCAAACGAGAACACGCCCGCGCTGTCGGTCTGGGTGAGGTAGCTGGGCATGCCGAACAGCACCGTGTCGCTCGGCTGCACTTCGCTCCGCGTAAACAGCGCGACCTTGGGCTGGATCGCCTTGCCTTCGCCCGCGACCACGCACCCGAAGACCCGGCCGCTGTCGATGGTGGGGCCCGTGGAGAAATAGTACTGGTACGGCGTACCTATGGAGTTGCCGTGCAGATCGGAAAGCGTGGTGTTGAAAACAATGTGATAGGTCGTGGAATCCGAAAACGCGCGCTTGGGTTTGACGAGAACTTTTCTTCCCGACACGGAGATCTTGATGCCCCCTTTCAACGTGGGAAATACGGCAAGGCATTTGTCCGCGTTCTGGGTGTTGATCCATTTTGTAAACTTGAACACGATGACGCTCTTGACCGGGACCAGCTTTGACCCCAGCGGCGGCGAGGCCCACGCCACCTTCGGCGGCGTCTTGTCGTCGGGCCCGCCCGTGGGAGGGACCTGGTGGGCGCAGAACAAAGCCAGGCAAGCGGCCGCGACAAAGAAACAGCGAAGAATTATGCGAAATTTCATAGGTTGGAAATGCATGTTTATGATAAGAAAATGCGGCGGATTCGGATAAAAAAGCAAGAGCATGGAGAGCCGCTGGGAATAGAAGAAATTACAATACTGCCATATACTATGGGAAAGAATTGGCGGGAACGAGGGGTAACCTGACTAATTAAAGAAGGAAAAAACTGGGCGTTCCCCCCGCTTAGCGGGGGTCGGTCTCCCTCCGGGCTCGGGCTCGCCCTCGTTACCGCCCGCCACAAAGGCGCTGCGCGCCGTGGTCGGGCGGCAATGCGCTCCAGCGCACCCTACGGTCCACCTAACGCGCGGCAGAGGGAATCTATTCTGTCAAATACCTCTCCTTGCGCCAATCCGCAATCAAAATTCTGAACGCAAGGTGTCATTGCGAGGAGCGAAGTGACGAAGCAATCTCCGGAAGTTGCGCTTCAGACAGCGGATTTGCCTGCCCTGAAGCAGTAATTCTACTTTTCCTTATCCGGACCTTCCACAATCTCAATTTCTTCTTTGGTAAGGCCGTAGAGTTCGTAGACGAGCTCGTCGATGCGGCGGTCGGTGGAGGTGATCTGGCGTTGGAGAACGGTTTTTTCCTGGTCGGTTTTGGCGAGGAGAAGTTCTTGGTGGAGGGAGAGCATGGTAGAGACGAGAGAGACCATTTTGTCATGAAGGGATTTATCGTTTGGTTTTGAGAAATTGATTGGGCGAATGGGGAGACCGCGCGATTCTTTTAAAACAATTTTAGGGAAATCATCCCTTTGTGCCACATTTGAATGTTTTAGGAAATACCAGGACATCAACCGGCTGTTGATTAGACCAAGGAGATATTCTAGTTCTGGCCCATCCGACAAGGGCAAAATGCTCTGCATAGATTTGTTTGTAACAAAGTTGTCCCTCACTTTCACCGCCTGCAACTGAAATTGCCGGCTTATTAGTTCACGTAACAACAATCGTTTTCCAACAAAATATCGTTCGGGTTTTGGTTCTGCAAGCGTTGCATCGAAACGAATATAGCACTTGTCACCTCGTTCAAATACATAGCGGCGCACAGTTCCCTTAAAAGCTGGTCGGCTTGTCGCGTGGGTTGAACGCTCTGTCAAGTTGAAAGGAGTGACGCCGCGCTGAATATCGGACATCTCTCCTAATGGCTTCCCCACAGCAGCAATCTTCCTGATAATCGGGGTAGATTGGTTGTCGGCATACGAAAGATATTCATCTCCACCATCAGCAAACCATTTTGTAAATTCTGCCTTTGTGGCGTGTTCTTCAAATTCCTCAATAGAAGAAATTCTATGTCTTTTAGGAAATGTTATAATTGATATCTTTTGCTTCTCTCGCCTTGGCCACTCCGTTGGTTTCGAGCGTTTCGCCACCACAAATATTGT
>DATFYJ010000093.1:0-3050 GCA_035315105.1 Chitinivibrionales bacterium | reverse complement strand
TGGTCACGGCGACCGCGTTCCTGCCGAGCTGCCGACCGTGGCTGTCGTGCCTGCGGTCAGAGGCGGAGCCCTGGGCGGCGTCCGTGCTGCTGTTGACAGAAGGGCCTTGCGCGTCCGCTACCTGCGGGCGGCCTGTGGTTTCCGGCGTTGTCATCGGCACCTCTGGCTTGGGCCGCCCTGGGGCGGCTGTAAGGAAATATACATTCTCTGCCGCCGGGGCTTGCTTCGGGCGCGGCCCGCAGCGGTTGTGGATCGTATTTCTTCCGTTTGCGGAAGGCCGACGTTATGTATTTTTACCCACTACGCAGAAGGCGCCTGATTTTTTCATGGGACAAGAACTAAAGTTCTTAGTGCGCCTTCTGCTTCGGGATGTCGCCCAAATAGCCTTCGGCTCCTGGAGCCGAAGGTAATTTTTGGCAGCGCCGACCCCTGTCGGCGGGGCTCCACTGTTCTTGTCAAGCGCCACCCTTGCCGAAGGACCTGCGCCATGCACGACATGCTCGTCAAGCTCTACAACCTGCCGGAAGACTGCGGCGTTCTCGAAAAGACCCGCGAACGCGACCTTACCGTCCGCAAACCCATAGGCCCGGAAAAGCACCTTGTGGTCGATTGGGTGAGGGAAAAATTCAACAAAGCCTGGTCGAGTGAGACCGACATGGCGTTTTCCAACCGGCCCCTATCGTGTTTTATCGCGCTCAAGGGCGAGCGGCTCGTTGGATTCGCCTGCTACGACGCCACGACGCTCGGCTACTTCGGTCCCACGGGCGTGGACGCGGGGCACCGCAACAAGGGCGTCGGCACCGCCCTTCTTTTCGCGGCGCTGCAGGACATGAGGCTCAAGGGGTACGGTTACGCGATTGTGGGCGGCGTGGGGCCCGCGGAGTATTACAAGAAGGTTGTGGGGGCGGTTGACATCCCGGAGTCAAGTCCGGGGATCTGGAAGACGTGGCTCAAAGAATTGTAATTGAAATTCCCCGAAGCAAGCTTCGAGGAATGCGCTCGCGTGGGATTCACTGCAAAGCTCGCAAAAAAAGACAAGGCTGGATATTGACGATTGCGACCGCCCTTGTTAGAAGATTCTCCTATAATACGTCTTCCGCTGGCACCCGTTCGCCCCCATTGATTCCTTGAATTCTATGAGCGACCACGACGGCTCCATGGGATCGATGCTGAAGGTGTCGGCAGACACGCCGTAGTCAAAATATTTGAATCCTTTTTGATTGCACCAGCGGATCGAGTGCTCGATAAGGTAATTGACCGCGAACAGGTTGTGATAGTCATACAGGTGCATGGTGTAGAAGTTGAGCACACACTGTTTGTTGCACGCAAAGAGAAGCTCCCCTGCAACCGGGGCGTTTTCGTAGTATGCCATAAAGAGCGTCATCATGCCCGGCAGCAGCGACTCGATCTTTTTGATTTCGTCAAGCGTGTGCGTCGGCGTCACCTGGAATTTTTCCTTGTTCTTGAGCAAAATCGGATAGAACGCGTCGTAGTCTTTGCTCTCCTCGATGCGCACCCCCTTGTTGATCGCCTTGTTGATCTTGTGGCGGGTGTTGCGCGAGAGGTCGTCCTTGCCGTGGATCACGGAGAAATCGATGACGGACGAGAAAAGGCTCGACAGCACGATGAAGTGGTTGTAGTGCATCGCGTATTCAACGGACTCGTTGAACGTCGCGTTGTAGATCTGCATGGGCGGCGTGAGGTACACTTCTTTTATGAGGTTGGACGCGCAATAGCGGATGAACGCCTTGACAATGGCGTCGGCGTCCTGGAGCCCGAGGCGGGCCTGCACCACGAACCCGCCGAAGCTCGCGCCCACGGGGCTCTTGAACATGTCGCCCGACAGCCCGCCCGGCAGCACCGCCACGAGCTCGTCTCCTTTGTAAAACATCAGATGATGGAAATTGAAGCGGCCCGCCGGGTGATAGTCGAGGAAGCTTTGGGTGTGAAACACGGTGCCGTTGTTGGAGGCATCCACAAAGGCGTTCCACGCGGCCTTTTTTTCGGGAGTGTACGGGACGATGATGATTGCTGAGTCCGCCATTTTTGCATATCTCCGTTGGCAGATTGTTGTTAAAGTCGGTGTTCGCCCTTCGACACGCTCAGGGCGAACGGAAATATGCCCGCATTCTTGCAGCATCTCCGTTCGTGGTGAGCCTGTCGAACCATGAACGGCACACCAACAACCTTTGGACTCCGGTGGAGATTCCGCCTGGACCTGTTTACACAGTAAGATAATTGATGTCCTGTCACACGACGCGCCTTGTCAAAAGACAATCACTTGAGAAACGAGCTCTTGACCGCCCGCATGTCCTTCAGAATCTCCCTTCCGATGCGCTCGTATCCGCTCTGGTTGGGATGAAGGAAGTCCGAAAAGTAAACGGGGTTCCACACCGAGTCGGGCAGCGCGGCCATGATGCTGTACGCATCGACCAGCCACACGCCCCCTTCTCCGCGGCCGAGCCACTCAGTCCGGCGGCTCGTAACCACCGAGTCTAGCATTCGGTTGAACACCGGAAGGTTGGCCTTGAATATCGAATCCTTGCGCTCATCGAAATCCCCCATCGTGTCCGGCGGAAACGGCAGTCCGTTAATCACGTATATCTCGCCCGCCGGGTTCCTTCCGTGCATGGTGTCGATGGTCGCCGCCGCATAATTGTCGAGCCACCAGAACCGGTTGTACGTGGGAAACTGGTAGCCTTCGTTGACGCCGTTCATGTACACCCAGATATCGGCATTTGTCAACGAATGGTCCTGCATCGAGTCGAAGATTGCGGCGCACGTTTTTCCGCTCACCGCGCAGCAGGAATCGTCCTCCGCGGGCAGCAGGTTCTGGGTGGTTATCGGCCCGTCGCACTTGATCCTCGGGCCGGTGCCCGCCGCGGCGCGAAGGGTGTCGATCACCATCCTGCGGAACCCTCCGAGGCCGGGGGTGCCTTCAAACCCCGTTATGATGGAATGACCGACAAAACAGATCCTGCGCTCGAGCTTGATTGACAATTGTGAAACAGCCGTCACTGCCGTGTCGGCGTGCGCGTCGACCGCCACTA
>DATFYJ010000092.1:0-7329 GCA_035315105.1 Chitinivibrionales bacterium | reverse complement strand
CGGGAAACTTGATGGTGATGTCCTTGAGCTCCCCGCAGTGGGACCACGGCGGGGAGCTCAAGGACATCACCATCAAGTTTCCCGAAATGACCCAGTCCCAGCTTGCCGACTTCACCCTGACTGAAGGCAGCACCACCGTGCCGCTGCAGGACGTGGCCCAGATCAAACGCGGATTTTCGCCGAAGGAGATTCTTCGGCGCGACCAGGTGCGGCTGGCGCGGATCACGGCCCAGCTCACCGGCGGCGCCGCGTTGAGCCAGGTTATTGCACAAATCAAGCAATATGCCTCGACACTCGTCTTGCCGCCAACCTACCGGCTCGACATTGCGGGCGACGAGCAGAAACGCGCCGATTCGTTCCGCGACCTTGCCTTTGCGCTTGCGCTTGCGGTCCTCCTGGTGTACATGGTTCTGGCCGCGCAGCTGGAATCGCTCCTGCATCCGCTCGTGATCATCTGCACGGTGCCGCTGGGCATCGTGGGCGTGGTTCCGCTCTTCTTCGCGCTGGGAAGGTCGTTCAACATCATGGCGCTCATCGGCGTGATCATGCTCGCGGGCATCGTGGTGAGCAATGCCATTGTTCTGCTTGACGCAGTGCGGCAGCTGCGTGAGTCCGGCACCCCGCGCCGCGAAGCCTTGCTGCTCGCGGGGCAGCGCCGCATCAGGCCCATCGTCATTACGAGCCTCACCACGGTTCTTGCGCTTTTTCCCCTGGCGTTCGGGTTCGGCGCCGGCGCCGCGCTGCGCGCACCCATGGCGCTCGCGGTGATGGGAGGGCTCACGGCATCCACGCTGCTCACGCTCGTGGTCATCCCGTGCGTGTACGATACGGTGGAGGATTGGCGGGAAAGAATCGTGAAGAAGAACGATGATAAGACTTCTCAATCGTAAAATTCTCATCGGCGTGATCTTCGCCGGCATCTGCCTGCTCGGAGTCGTGTCGTTTCGTTTTCTGCCGCTGGAGCTGTATCCAAACACCGAACTGCCCATGCTGCTGGTCCGCATCGCGAGCCGCATCGATGTGGACCCGTCGTACATGGAAACTAGCGGCGTGATTCCCATGGAGGGCGCGGCCGCGATGCTGGAAGGCGTCGACAACCTGCTTTCCTATGCCGAGCCGCGCCGCGGCACGATCTATGTCTATTTTGACAAGGACGTTGACCTCAAGTACGCCTACCTCAAACTGCAGCAGCGCGTCGCCGCGATAAAGGCCCAACTGCCCGATGCATTCACGGTGGAAGTCGACAAAGTGAACACCGAACAGGCCGCCAACCAGTTCATGACGCTGCAGGTGCTCGGGGACGGCGGGGCCGACCGCATCCGCAACATCGTGGATCAGCAGATAGCGCCGGACCTGCAGGACGTGGACGGCGTCGCCAGCGCGCAGGTTTTCGGCGGGCGTTCGAAAACCGTGGAGATCGTCATGAACGACGATATCTGCCGCGCCTACAACATAACGCCGGCCCGCATTCAGAACCTGCTGAAGCAGAACAACAACGCCCGTCAATATGTGGGCGCACTGCGCGACGGCGGCAAGCGGTTCTTTGTGGACGTTGATGCGGAATTCCGGACCATCGACGATTTGAAAAACATCAGCGTGAGCAACAAGAACGGCAAGGTTCTTCTGAAGAACATCGCCGATGTATTCTACGGTTTCAAGGAACCCACGAGCCTAAGCCGGGTCAACGGCAAGGAAGCGGTAAGCGTGCAGCTTGTCCGTGACGCGCAGGTGAACCTGATCGATCTTTCGCACCAGACCCAGGCCGCCATCAGGAAACTCAATACGAAGCTGGCGCCCCAGAATGTGCGCATCGTGATCCAGGCCAATGCCGCCGATGCCATTGAAGACGGCCTGCGCCAGATTGCGATTCTGGTCCTTATCGGCGGCCTCCTGGCGGTGGGCGTGCTGTGGATCTTTTTGCGCAACCTCCGGCTGGTATTGATCGTTGCCGCGGCGATTCCCATCTCGGTGCTCGGCGCCTTCAACCTTTTCTATGTCTTCGGCATCACGCTCAACAGCCTGACGCTCGTGGGCATGGCCCTCGCCGTGGGTATGCTCGTTGACAACAGCGTCGTGGTCATGGAGAACATCTACCGGCTGGCCTCGCGCGGCCGCGATCCGGTTACCGCGGTCACGCGGGGAACGGCCGAGGTCTGGCGTTCGGTGTTCGCGTCCACCCTCACCACTGTCGTCATATTCGTTCCGTTTCTGTTCGCTGCCGATTTTACCGTCCGGCTGATCGGCAAGCATGTGGGCGTTTCCGTAATCGCAACGCTTGTCATTTCACTTGTCACGGCGTTTCTCCTTGTGCCGATGGCAATCCTGCTGCGGTTGCGCAATGCGGCGGGCGCCACTTTTTCGTTCAGGCGTATCGATTCGCGCACGCCCGCGATCCGCATCTACCGCGTGCTGCTCAAGGCCGCGTTGCGTCATCCGGGCATCACCGTATGCGGGGCGCTCGCGGTATTTCTCGTCTCCTTGGGAATCTGTCTCACGCAGGGCAGCGATTCCGCGGAACAGGCCGAGTCGGAACAGTTCAGCGTGTACCTCACCATGCCCACCGGCGCCACGCTTGACAAAACCGATTTCGCCGTCCGCGAACTTGAAAAACGCCTGCAGGGTCTTGACGAAACAGACAACCTGCTCAGCATGGTGTATGAGGACGAGGCGGCGCTCACGATCAAGCTCAGGAAAAACTACGCCGATATCGCCCATCGGAGCCTGCCGGAAATCAAGGCCGATATCCAGAAACGCGTCGCCGATTTTCCCCTGGGAAGCGTGGGGTTCACGCAACCGGCATCGAGCGCGCGGTATCGCGGCAACAACGGCGCAAATGCCGCCGCGCGGCTGCAGCAGCTTCTGGGCGCGGGCAGCCAGGACGAAACGGTCGTGGTGCGCGGCGACGACTTCGACCGGATGGAAGCCGTGGCCGACGAAATCAGGTTCGAGCTTACCAATCTTTCCACGATCCAGTCGGTGCAGCTTGATATTCCTGGACGTCAAGGTGAGGTCCATTTGTTCTTTGACACCCAACTCATGCGCGAATACGGCATAGGCCTTCAATCGGTTGCTTCGGAACTGTCCGGCTTTACCCAGGAACTCACCTCGGGCCTGGAATTCAAGCAGGGCGCCGATCAGTACGACATCATGGTGACGTCGAAGGGGGCGTCGGTCCAGAACCGGAACGCACCGGGACGCGGCGCCGCGCAGAACAACGCCAAGACGTTCGACCAGCTCAACAACGTTCCGGTTTCCGCCTCCGACGGGACCGATCATCCGCTCGAGGAGATCAGCCGGATCATCCGCGCCAACGGTCCCGCAAGCATCAACCGGGCGAATCAGGAACACCGCATCGTCATCACCTATCATTTCAATGACGAAATCACCTCGGCAAAAGCGCTGCTCAAGGCGGCCCGCGAAGAGGTGGACAACACGATCGACGCGATGACATTTCCGCCGGGCATCGCCGTGGAACCCGTGCACGGGCAGGCCGGCCTCAGCGATTTCTACTGGCTTATCGGCGCCGCGTTTATTCTTATTTACATGATCCTTGCTTCGGTTTTCGAATCGCTCACCGCGCCGCTGGTGATGATGTTCTCGATACCGCTTGCCGCCATCGGGGCGTTCTGGCTCCTGATTTCCACCGGGCACTCCTTGCTTGATGCGAATTCCCTCATGGGGTTTCTGATCCTGTTCGGCGTGGTGGTGGGCAACGGGATCATCCTCATCGATTTTACGCGCGTGCTGCGCCGCCGGGGATTTTCCATGGCCAGGGCGCTCATGGCCGCAGGCCAGGACCGCATGCGGCCGATTTTTATTACCGCGATAACCACGGCCGTCGGCATGCTCCCGCTTGCATTGGGGAAAGGCGGAGAGATAAGCGCCATCGGAGCGCCCTTTGCGCTCACGGTGATCGGCGGCATAATTTCCGCGTCGCTGCTCACGCTGGTGTTTATTCCAACATGCTACTTCGGACTGGAATCGTCGCTTGCCTATATCCGGTCGCTGTCGTGGCCCGTCCGCATTGTCCAGATCGGCGTGCTTGGCCTTTGCTGGTGGCTCGTATTTGTCTATGTCGACGATCCGCTCTGGCGCCTGGCCGACGTGATTATCATTGCGGTCGCAATCCCTGCGATGACATGGTTTCTGCTTTCGAGCCTGCGCAGGGCCGGGAGGTCCGGCCGGGAACAGGGGCCCGTTACGATACATATCCGCAACGTGCAGAAGATCTACAATATGCCGGGACGATTTCTACGGGAGTGGGAAAGCGCCGTTAAAGGAATCACAAACGATAAGGCAAGAGGCGATTGGGGAGAGCTGGTCTGGCAGGTTCCGCTGTTCGCGTTTCTTGTCTATTTTGCCTACTGGTACGCGGAAAATGAATTCCTTCAATTCGCGGTCGCGCTCGGCGTTTGTTGCTACGGGCTTTTTCTTTTCAGGCGTCACGCCAGGTTCACAAAATTTCCGTCGTCGGACCATGGCCGGGCCGGTGACGTCAAGGCTATGGCATACGAGGCCTTGTTCTGGGGCGCGCCTCTTGCCAATATGGTTTTCTTTTACTTGGCGTGGGAACGGCTTTCGGTCGTTCTGCTGGCGGGGATCGCGTGGTACTTTGGATGTGCCGTTTACCGGACCTCGCGCTGGCTCCACAACAATCCCGGAGCGGACCCGCGGAAGTGGGAAAACCCGTGGTCGAAGCCCGCCGCAGCTTTTGTTGCAATAGTAAAGATGCTGCCGGTTCCCGGCCGGCGCAGGCCGACGTTTCACGCGCTCAAGGGAATCAGCCTTCAGATCGAGCACGGCATGTTCGGGCTCCTCGGTCCCAACGGCGCAGGCAAGAGCACCCTGATGCGGATCGTGGCGGGCATCTATGAGCAGACCTACGGGAAAGTGTACATCAACGGACTCGACACCGCTCTTCACCGCGAGGAGCTGCAGGGGCTCATCGGGTATCTGCCGCAGGAATTCGGCACGTACCCGAATTTGACGGCGCGGGAATTCATGGACTATCAGGCGATCATCAAGGGACTGCGCGATCCGGCGACGCGGCAAGAGCGCATCCTCTCGGTGCTGACCGCGGTGCACATGGAAGATCATGCCGACGAGAAGATCGGGTCGTTTTCGGGCGGCATGAAGCAGCGCATCGGCATCGCGCAGATCATGCTGCATCTGCCCCGCATCCTTGTCGTGGATGAGCCGACGGCGGGGCTCGATCCGAGCGAGCGAATCCGGTTCCGCAATCTGCTGGTTGAGTTGAGCCGCCAGCGGGTGGTGATTTTTTCCACGCATATCATCGAGGACATTTCGTCGTCGTGCAACCGCATGGCGGTGCTTATCGAGGGCGAATTGCGCTATGCGGGCGAGCCGGCGGGCATGCTCAGGCATGCGGCCGGACGCGTGTGGCAGATGACTGTTGACAACAAGGAATATGATGCGCTTGCCCGCCGGATCTCGGTGGTGCGCCATATCAGCGACGGCGACCGTATTCATGTGCGGTGCATTGCGTCCGAAAGGCCGCATCCGGAGGCGCAACCGGTGCAGCCGACGCTGGAGGATTCGTATTTGTGCCTTACGCGGGATCTGAAGCATGCAGATGAAAGAGGTCGCGACGATGTCTAGACTGCCCGAGTCGTTCCTGCTCTTCTGCAAGGGACTGCTTCCCGGAGCGGCACTCATGTGCAGGCTTGCGGGCTACAACCTCAAAATCATTTTTGTGCAACGGTTCTTCTATTTTCTGCTTGCCGCCATCGGTTTCTTTGTCGTTGTCGTCGGGATCAATATGTCGGCGGGAAGGGAGCTCAATCCCGAGATGTTGTACAATCTGCTGCTGGTCCCGGGATTGCTGCTGGTGTTCTATCCGGCCGTGTTCGGCATTCAGAACGATGCGGACGCGCAGATGCTCGAATTGATTTTCGGGATTCCCGATTACCGTTATAAAGTCTGGCTCTTCCGGTTGTTTCTCTGTTTCGCTCTCACCGCTGCGGTGCTTCTGTGCCTGTGCGGGGCGTGCGTGGTATTGCATGTGCACTTGCCGGTTCTCGGCATGGCGGTCCATCTGTGCTTTCCGGTCTTCTTCTGGGGATCGCTTGCCTTCCTGTTTTCCACGCTCATGCGAAACGGCTATGGCGCGGCGATCCTGCTTGTGCTTGCGGGACTCGGTTCATGGCTGCTGAGCGGGTCTCTGGCCGGAAGTCTGTGGAACATCTTCCTGAACCCCTACGCGGTTCCTCAGGGTTCCAGGGAATTGGTGTGGGACATGGTGGTTCGGACCAACCGCGTCATGCTTGCGGCGGCAGGCGGGTTGGCAATTCTATGGGGCATGAGAAACCTGCAGCGGCGCGAAAAATTTATTTGAGAAGCTTCGGATAGTGCACCAAGTCTTGCAGGAAGGCGGGAGGTATTTGCCGCCGGCCGATTTCCAATCTATATTATCTGACAAGGACGGAAAACCGAACCTCGGCCGTCTGCTGCTGGACTTTTCAGATCAAGCTGAAGATTTCAGCAACGTCTTCAACGTGAGCGGGAGTCCACTTCGTGGACACAATCAAACGCTTGGTGCTGCAACACTTTGAGACGATCCTCATTCTGATCATCTCACTGGTACTGCTGGCCATCAACTACTTTGTCGACCAGAAGCTGATGTTTCTCAACGTTTACTACCTGCCCGTGTTGATCTCCGGGTACTTTCTGGGCCGGCGCCACGCGCTTTCGACAAGCCTCTTCATTATCGCCCTCATCACCTTCTTCATTTTTTTCAATCCTCGGGGCTATTTTGAAGAATCGCAGATGTTGCAGGGGGTCACAAACATCGTGATCTGGGCGGGCTTTCTCATTCTGGCGGCCTACACGGTCGGCACGCTTTACGAGCAGAAACAGAAAAAGATCGCGGACCTCAAACGGGCCTACATCGGCGTTGTGGAGATTCTTTCCAAATATCTCGATGCGTCTGATCGCTATACCAAGGGACATTCGGTGCGGGTCGCCGAGTACGCGGCGGAAATCGCCCGCGCCATGGACCTTTCAGCTTCAGAAGTGGAGAATATCCGCGTGGCAGGTCTTCTGCATGACATCGGCAAAATCGAAATATCCTCGGAAATCATCAATAAAGCAGCGGCTTTGACAGATGAAGAAAAAACCATCATGAGCCAGCATGCGGAAAAGAGCGCGAAGATACTGGCATCCGTGGGCGGCGTTCTAAAGGATGCAATCAAAATTGTTCTTTTTCACCACCGCCATTTTATCGAGAAGTCAGGCAAGGCGGGAGAAGAGATGCCGCTTGGAGCGCGGATTCTGGCCGTCGCCGATTCTTTCGATGCCATGGTAAGCGAC
>DATFYJ010000091.1:0-2304 GCA_035315105.1 Chitinivibrionales bacterium | reverse complement strand
AAGGAAGCATTTCTTTATCGACCGCAAGATACAGGGCCGCTACATGCTCACGCTCCTCGTGCCCATGCTCATCATGCTGCTGTTTTTTCTGGTCACCCTCTATTACGCGTCGCAGAGCATCGTGAGCACCACCACCAGGATCATCAAGGAAGACCTGGAGAGCAAGACCGAGGTCACCTTCCAGGACCAGGTCAACCCGGCCGTGGAAATGTACATGATGAGCGTCAAGAACTACCTGCGCGATTTTTCGAGCAACACGAAGTACCGGGAGGCCGTGCTCGAACGGCTGGTGCTTATTTTCGGGATCGGCATCCTGCTCATCGTGGTGCAGATCGCGCTGCTCACCGTGTTCTTCTCGCACAGGCTCGCCGGGCCCATTTACCGGTTCGAAAAGGCCTGCGCAAGCGTGATCGCGGGGAACTACACCGAACAGATATTCCTGCGTAAGGGCGACGAGATGCAGAACCTTGCGCGGCTGCTTAACGACGTGGTCCGGCTCTCCGGCGAACGCCTGACCGCGCTCCGTGATGCAGCCACCGACGACGAACGGAAGAAGGTAATCTCGGGCCTCAAAATTTGATGTTGACTCGTATGAGTGGAGGAACTAATTTAATACATCTTTTTGGTGGGGATTTTTAGGATTTGAAACCGTATGCGCTCCCTTTTCCAGAGGCGCGGGAAACCATGTTCGGACCACTCAATTACAAGCTGCTCGGAGTGAGCTTCGTCCTGCTCGTCGTCGGCTATATCTGCCTCGGCCAGGGACCGGTAAACAACCCGCTGTCGCTGAGCATCGCCCCCGTTATCCTGGTCGCGGTCTACTGCATCCTGCTTCCCATTGCCATCGTGATCCGGGGCAAGGAGAGCAAGGAGAACGGCGAGAAGAAACGCTGATCGCGAGGGGCGTTTAGCTCAGTTGGTACAGAGCACCTGCCTTACAAGCAGGTGGTCGTAGGTTCGAATCCTACAACGCCCATTTTGCGAATGGCTCCCCTATGTTAAGCACACCATCGGGGGCTGGTAGTTCAGTTGGTTAGAACGCCGGCCTGTCAAGCCGGAGGTCACGAGTTCGAGCCTCGTCCAGCCCGCCATCATTAAAGCCCATTCTTCTTGAGATCTTGTTTTCGAGAGGGATGGGCTTTTCTCATTAATTGCCTAATGGTTTTCTCAAAACCAATTCATTCTTGGTGGGGGAGGTATCCCCCTTGCTCCAGCCCGGCGCGCGCTGACATGCTTTTTGGAGATTGCGCGCCGGTCTTCCGCTACCCCCTCCTGGGCGGCCGCCTTGACAAAGTAGCGGCAAGACCATACATCGCTGTGGCGGCACCCAAGAAGAATAGTTGAGAAGAAAAAGCGTTGAAGAGTTGAGAAGAAACACCGGAACATGTTGACGGTTGATAGTTGACCGTAGATTTTATGCGGATGCCAATTAGCGCAAGAAGATCAATTGACAAAAGCAATTACCGTTGCCGTGCGTTAGGTGGACCGGAGGGTGCGCCAGAGCGCATTACCGCCTGACGACCCTTGGAAGCACCCGAAGGGGTGCCACGGCCCGAAGGGCCCTCGTGGCAGGCGACAACGAGGCCGCAGGCCGAGCCTCTGGAGGGAGGGCCGCCGCCGCAAAGCGGCGGGGCGCCCATCTCTTATCTTGTTTTAAATAGAATCGGCCCGAGCCTGAGCGAATGCGAGGGCGAGGGGAGCGCCCAATATTCTCCTGTATTTACAATTCTTGCCCGCCTTCATAATAATTCGCTCTTTGGAAAGCGGCAAATTATATTCCTACCTGCCGGCGGTTCCCGATATACCGTAACTCCTAGGAAGCGGTTGATTCACCATGAAATTGGAAGAGCAGTTTGACCCGGACGAAATCCTGCGGGATGTGGGAGACGACGCCGCCGATGCCGAAGCTCCCGAACACGTGAGGGAGCTTAATTTCGGCACGCTCCACGACCACAATGCCAATTTTCGCGACATGGCAGGCGATCTGAATAACGAATAGGGAACCTTCCCGGGTTCCTTTCTCCCGCGCCCATGTAACCTCAAACGCAGCGACGTTCCACTGCCGCAAATCTACCGTCGGTCGTTGATACCGTCAAATTTGCGTTTCCTCTCAGGGATACGTAATTTCTTTACCGTATTTAAGCGTGCCGACCAAAAGACGTTGGAACGGCATGAGGGTATGGGGCGTCTAATGTGATGTTTAATGCAAGCTACGCCAAATCCTGGGAGAATGAGAAAGGTTCTAACGCGGAGGTCCGTTCAATGGCCATCAACCAACCCCAAAGTGCGGTTTCAATGACCAAC
>DATFYJ010000090.1:0-7255 GCA_035315105.1 Chitinivibrionales bacterium | reverse complement strand
CCTCAGGAGAATGGCTTTTGCCTCTAATAACTCTAACAAAGAAAGTGCCATAACAAGCGGTTCAACTCATGACCGAACGCGGGTCCCAAACGCTCCCTTTGGTCGCGTTTCCCGCGTCGGCAGGTTAACCGCACGTTAGAGTGCCAAAACAAAGAAGGATAATAGCATGAATCGCTTGGCAATATGTTTATTGCTAATTTGTCAGGTCTGCATATTTGCAAAGGACAAGCAAATTGAACAAAATATCACAAAAGTGCCACCATGTACGCTTCTTGTAAAAACTGACAATGGTGAAACATTAACCGTTTGGATTAATGGAATCAAAATTGGTAAAACACCAATTCAAATAGACACTCTGAGATCGGGTTTTTACGATGTAAGTTTCTTAAAGCCAAGTGTCCGAGATAGCATTCTAAATTTGTCCAATGAAAATACTGGAGATCCTCAGGCGACATTTGGCGCAGAAATAATTAGTAGCGGAATCATTGATAGTCACCTATCTTTAGGTGAACTTGCAAGAGAATCAAATAGAAAAATACGGATTGAAGCAAATGAATATAGGATTGTAACATTCAATATTAGTAAAGCAACAGAAGATGAAATGAAAGATAAAAGGAAAGCCGTTTGGAAAATCTTTTTGGGTATTTTGGTTGGCATAACTTTTTCTGTATTGCTAATTAGTTTTAACAATATAAACCATAAATGACTTAAGAAACACTCTAACAACGCGCTAAATCATGACCTTCCGCATTTGCAAACGGCTTTGGTTTGCAGGCGGTTGGTTCTTCATACAAATTTGGTGGTTTGCACAGGTAAAATGCGGTCGTAGTCCGGCATATGTAGAGTAGAGAGTGGCTTTCACCACTCCCCCTCGTCAAACCGTACGTGAAGTTTTCCCTCATACGGCTTACCGACAAACTTCATCTCAGGCATTCGCAGGCGACCGGTTTGCGCATCTCCTGCTTGGCCATTCGATACAGCCTCCTCCGAAACTCATGTACGTTAGCACTGCTTCGGCAGCACCGTGACGGTTCCAGGCTTTCGCCAATCCGCCCGTACTCCATTTCTTCGGACGCACGTTTGAAGCAATGCCCCTTCGCTCCGGCCATGTTGTCATGCATGGTCATCAACGCTACTATGGGCATATCCGACTTCTCCAAAGGCCGCTATCCGTTTCGATTACAGACTTATAGGACTGCGTTGAGGTTGTCAACCTCACCCTTGGAGATCTCCCACGTTCACTTCGTACTCTTTGCAAACTCGTCGTCGGTTAAAACTCCGGCAGTCGCACGAAGTATTTATTGATTGTTGCTTGCTTCGTGCCGGCGGGCTGCTTCCGTGCTAAAAGAATCGCCGACTGCTTTGTATAACGTAACGGAGCTACACCCGTTCACGCTTGCGCATTACGACTCGCTTGCCGATTGCATGGAGCTTCGGATGAAACGTCGCCATTGCATCCGTCCATGAATCTCCCCGGTGAACAACCGATTACCGGGATCGGATTTACTTCCCGAGTGGAATATCGGGAAATGCACCGACTTGTATCAGAAAGTGCCTCGTGGCACACTAGCGCGGCGTTAGAATTGAATTAGTAAATGTCTATCTCAACAAATTTAAGCAAAACGGTCAACAATTCAATCTTATGGTTGGTTGTTTGTTTAGGTGGCATTTTGGTTCTTTCTTTTCTTGTACTTAAACCGATTATTAAAATAGAACATCAATTGAAAGCCTCAGGATTTGTTTGTGGTAAGGAATACATTGGTTCCTCATCCGAATGGCTTGACGGATCTCACCCGATCAAATATCAGGATATTGAATATGAAGTTTCCGGAATTAAATACAAAATTACGGTACCTCTTAATTCTATTAATGACTTGAATAATATTACTGTTTATTACGAGAGGAGGAATCCTGCAAACGGTCAATTATGGAAAGACAAAATTACGAATCATAGAAAAACAATCATTTTGCTAGTCTTTTTCATCTTTGCGTTAATTGCAGTATTGTTCGACCTTAAAACTGGCAAAAGAATTAAGAAATTAACCTAATCAAGTCAATTATGGGAATTTAATTCTAACAACGCGCTAAATCATGACCGTCCGCATTTGCAAACACCTTTGGCGTGCGAACGGTTGGTTCTTCATACAAGATTGGTAGTTTGCGGCGGGAAAATGCAGTCGTAGTCCGGCATATTAGGTCCGGCGTTTCCCCGCATGCCCACTCACCATAAGGACCACAACCATGACAAAATGGGGAATCCTCGGCTGCGGCAACATTGCCGGTAAGTTTGCCGATGCGTTGCTCGCGGTCCCGAACGCGCAGTTGCACGCGGTTGCATCGAGGAGCGAAACCAAGGCCCGCGAGTTCGGGAAAAAACACCATGCGACAAAATGGCATGCCGGCTACGGCGCGCTGGCTGCCGACCCCGAGGTGGACGCGGTGTATGTGGCCACGCCCCATGCGCTTCACAAAGCACACACCATTTTGTGCCTCAATGGCGGCAAACCGGTTCTCTGCGAAAAGCCCTTTGCGATCAATCGCAGGGAAGCCGAAGAAATGGTCGCCGTCGCAAGGACGAAAAAACTTTTCCTGATGGAGGCGATGTGGACGCGGTTCCTGCCCGTCATATGCAAGGTGCGCGAATTGCTGGCGGGCGGGATTATCGGCGATGTCCGGATGCTGACTGCCGATTTCGGCTTTCGCGCGGAGGTCAATCCCCAAGCGCGGCTTTTTGATCCCGCGCTCGGGGGCGGCTCGCTCCTCGACGTCGGCGTTTACAGCGTGGCAATGGCGTTCATGATTTTCAACAGGGGGCCGTCCGCGCTGGCGAGCACGGCCTCTCTCGGAACAACCGGCGTGGACGAACAGGCCGCGGCGATCCTGCGCTACGACAAAGGAGAAATGGCGCTTTTATCAAGCGCCATTATTGCCCGGACCGCCAATGAAGCGAACATCTTCGGCACAGGCGGTTCCATCCGCATCCCGTCGTTCTGGCGCGCCGTGACCGCCACGGTTTCCGCCGGCGACACAAGGGAAATCTCAATCCCGTTCAGGGCCAACGGTTACGAATACGAGGCGGAAGAGGTCATGCGGTGCGTCGCGGAAGGCAGGCTGGAGAGCGACATGATGCCTCTGTCGGAGTCACTCGACATTATGGCAACCATGGATGCCATTCGGGCCCAGTGGGGACTGGTGTATCCGATGGAAAAACCTCAGGGCAATCTTTGAGTGTTTATGGACTGAACGACTTATCAAGCAGCCACGCTTTTTCTTGCGTCCGGCCGGCGCATGTTTCATTTATATAGAATGATGGCAACTTCATCCCGCAGATTTCGACGCGCGTCGGTTATCATCCTCGCCTGTTTTCTTCCGCTGTCGTGTAATTGCTACCTCTGGAAACAGGGCACCCGCGTCCTCAAGTACACTCTTGAATCGGTTCCCATAAAGAAACTGCAGAAAAATCCTGCAACGCCGGATTCCCTCAGACTGTTTCTTTCCCTGGTGAACGAGATACGCGCGTTTGCAACGGATTCCATGGGGCTCAGAAGAACCAGCAACTACACGTCCTACATTTCGATTGACAAAAAGTATCTCATCGACCTGGTTTCGGCGGCAGGAGCGGCCGATTTTTCGCCTTACACCTGGTGCTATCCGCTATTCGGGTGCTGGCCTTTGCGCGGGTATTTCGACAGGGCCGACGCCGATTCCGAGGCGGCGCGGCTCGCGCGCAAGGGGTACGACGTGTACGTGGGCACCGTGGATGCGTTTTCGACGCTGGGGTTTCTATCCGACCCCGTGTACTCATTCATGCGGCATTTTTCAGTTTACCGTCTGGCCAATCTGATTATTCACGAGCTCACGCACGCAACCGTGTACGTGAAGAACCAGGTCGAGTTCGACGAGGAGCTCGCGTCGTTCACAGGCTCGGAGGGCGCGCTCCGGTTCATTGCGGCAAAATACGGTGACACGTCGGCGACGTACACAAAGGCAGTGAAAACGGCCAGGGACATCACGACATACTACCGTTGCATCCGGTCGCTGTACGACACGCTGGCGGTTGTTTACAAAAGTGATTCCTCGCGCGGGTACAAGCTACAGAAAAAGCACGAGGTCATCTCCCGGTTCAAGAACTCTCTGGCTGCGCGCTACGACTCGCTCTTTCTCACGCCGGCGTTTAAGGGTCTTGAAAAAGCCGACATCAACAATGCATTCATCGCGGTGGACATGACGTACACGCTCGATCTTGACTCGTTTTACCGGCTGTACGAAAAGAGCAACCGCAATTTGCGCGCGACGATGCAGACGGTCAAGTCGATCGCGAAGGAGAAAGGCGACTGCAGAGAGAACCTGAAGTCGTTTTTGTCAAAGCATTGAGACCTGAGTCAACCGTAAGTCTGTGAGACATTCATGGAGATTCCCGTTTCCCCGAAAGACCCCTACCGCTGGGTGGTGCTTGCTGCGGGGACCGCTGCCGTGTTCGGCGCCCTGGGACTGGCGCGGTTCGGTTACAGCGCGGTGCTCCCCGCCATGCAGCGAGGTCTTTCCATGAGCAACACACAGACCGGCATGCTGGCGACCGCCAACCTCGCCGGGTATCTTGTGCTGTCGGTGATCGGCGGAGCGCTTGCCTCGCATTTCGGGGCGCGTATGGTGGTGAGCGCCGGGCTGCTTGTTGCAGGCGCAGGCATGGTGCTTACCGGGTTTTCCGACACGTTTGCCGCCGCGCTGCTCTGGCGCATTGTGACAGGACTCGGCTCCGGCGCAGCCAACATCGGCGCAATGGGAATGTGGGCAACGTGGTTCGAGCAGAAAGGAAGAGGGGCCGCAGCGGGCATTGCAGTGACCGGGTCCTCGTTCGGGCTCATGTTTACCGGCCCCATGGCACCGTACATTATCGCTACAACGGGGAACACCGGATGGCGCGCGTGCTGGTGGGTGTTCGGCGCGATTGCCGTTGTGCTTGCCGCGGCATGCTATTTACTGATAAGAAACCGGCCCGCCAATGTTCCGGCACAGGCCGCCGCCCCTGGCCGGAGCCTGTGGACCTGCGTTTACCGGTCGTGGCCGGTGTGGCACCTGGGGCTCGTGTACGTCGCGTTCGGGTTTTCGTACATCATCTACATGACCTTCTTTGTAAAGTACCTGGCCGCGGAGCACCATTATTCGCGCGAGGCTGCCGGCAGGCTCTTCATGCTCATGGGCGTGTTCAGCCTTGCCTGCGGAATTGTGTGGGGAGGACTGTCTGACCGCATCGGAAGAAAGCGAACCCTTATCGTCATTTACCTGATTCAGGCCGCGGCATTCGCGCTGTTTGCCGCGGGCCGCGGCGCCGCGGAATTTTCCGCATCGGCAATGCTGTTCGGCATAACTGCGTGGAGCATCCCGGCCATCATGGCCGCAACGTGCGGAGACATTCTCGGTCCCAGGCTGGCGAGCGCGGGGCTCGGCTTTGTCACGTTGTTCTTCGGTATCGGCCAGGCAGTTGCCCCGAGCGTGGCCGGCATCCTGGCCGATTCCACCGGGTCGTTCTCCCCTGCGTTTCTCCTGGCCGCCGGGGTCGCCTGCGGCGGCGCAATCGCCGCGCTCATGCTCAGGCCCGCAGCACGGACCGACTGATTGGTCCCGTTTTTCACATAAAATTCGTTATATTGTCAATACCGCCCGGTACAACGGCCATTGTCGCATACGAAGCGCAGTCGTTATCCTGCACAAAGGAGTTGGTATAATGAAAATTTCAACCAAACTTGCCGTGATGATTCTTGTGGAGATTGCATGTGTCTGTCCCCTGTTTGCCCAGCCTCCGGTTTCGGCGGATTCCTTCCCCAACACCGGCAGCACCTCATGGCATGCGGCAACATTTACTGTTGCGACAGACAAGGCCGTGTACTATCCTGCCGACAGCCTTGCGGTGCAATACACAATAACGAACAACGCCAACGCAACGCAGACCTACGGCCCGTTCGACGGAGACTGCGAGTACGACCTCATCATATCGCTCACCGACGGAACCGAGCTCTACCGCCAATCCACAAGCGCGGTGTGCCTCACGAACCTCAGCTACGTGACGGTGGCTGCCGGAAATTCGGTCTTCAATGACTTCGCCAAGTTCGGCTATCCTCCGGGCGTCGACGGCTATGTCGCGGCGCTCGATTCCATAGTCCTCACCGTGTCTGCGCAGCTTTGGGGAACGGCCTACGATTCCACAAAAGCAAGCACGAAGATCACCATCAAGCGGACTCCGACGGCGGTGTCTGCGGCGCGGCCGCACCCGGGAGTGGCCGGCGCCTGCTTCCTTTCGCGCGGCGCGCTCGCCGTGTCCGTGCCGTCGCCCCAGCGCGTGACCGTTATGGCGTTTTCCGCGGATGGCCGCGTTTTCCCCCAGGCCTCAATCTGCCAACAGCTTCCCGCCGGAACACATCTGCTGCCGCTTTCGTGCACAGGACGGGCCGGTATTTACATCGTGCGAATACTTGGCGAGACGTTCGAAACCACGCTCAAGGCGGTTGCCGGATCGGGCCGCTGACGCTGGGTCTCAGACAG
Source organism: Chitinivibrionales bacterium (assembly GCA_035315105.1). GTDB lineage: Bacteria > Fibrobacterota > Chitinivibrionia > Chitinivibrionales > FEN-1185 > FEN-1185. The sequence goes on along the minus strand of DATFYJ010000090.1, from coordinate 715 downwards.
AAATAAAGAATTGGGCGCCCCGCCGCTTGGCGGCGGGGCGCCCAATTTATTCCTCCTTGTTTTGCATTGACATTTCTCTTGTAATGACGCATAATTGATAATGAAAGTCATTTTCATTATATGGGAGTGAACCATGGACGAAAGAGCGGTCCTGGAACAATTCATCGCGGGCAAGGGCCTCAGGCACAGCAGGCCCCGCGAACAGATCCTGAGCGTGTTTCTCGGCATAGAAAGACACGTCACCATCGACGAGCTCTGGGCCGCGGTAACAGCTAAGCATCCGGGAATCGGTTACGCTACCGTGTACCGCACCCTCAAGCTCCTTGCCGAATGCGGGCTTTGCAGCGAGATAAACTTCGAGGACGGCACCACGCGCTACGAGCACCGGTACGGCCATGACCATCACGACCACCTTATCTGCACCTCGTGCGGAAGGTTCGTGGAGGTCGTGGACCCGGACATCGAGAGGCTGCAGGAGCGGCTTGTCAAGCGATACGGGTTCCTTCCCGCCTATCACCGCATGAACCTGTACGGCACGTGCAGAGAATGCAGGAAAAGACGCAGGTGGAGCATCGGTCGGCCTCGGATCACGGCTGCCTCTGCAGGATCCGGGGGCCGCAAATGAAAGTGTCAAGGGTATTCAGAACCTGTGTCGACGCCGCCATGCATATAAAACGACGACGCAGCGCAGAAATAAGAGGCAGTTCCATGAAAA
>DATFYJ010000089.1:0-8881 GCA_035315105.1 Chitinivibrionales bacterium | reverse complement strand
CCCCAGTGTTGCATAAATTCCGCACGTAACTTATAGACATTCCCTCTGACAAACACGCAGTTTCAAATCAACACCCAATGTCACATCCCGTGACATTCGACATTTTCGGCAAAATAGTAAAGCGAGACGGCCCCGTTTTCCTTATATTGTCATGTGTCAAGCAAGACAAACTTAGGAAAGGAAACCGTCTCGCATGAAAAACAGCGCTCAATCCGTCCTCCGCAACTATCGTTCCGTCCCATGCCTCGCCTTCGAACACCAGCGCCTCACATCCTTTGCCGGAATAGTTCTCTTCTGGCAACTCTTTAAGAACCTGCAACTCCTGCCGCGCCTGGAGGCATGCTTCGAACATTTGCATCGTTCTTCTATTTTTACCTATGGACGCATCGCGCTCCTGCTCATCGTCCACGTGCTGGCAGGTTATAGACGCTTGCGCGACATCCGATTTTACAAACACGATCCGCTCCTCAAACGCGTGCTGGGCCTGAACATGCTCCCCGATGTTTCCACCATCAGCAGAATCCTGGCTACCGCCGATGGGCGCTGTGTGCAGAACCTTCGGCGACTTTGCCGCGAGCTTATTGTTCTGCGTCTGCGCACCTGCTCCCTTGCACGTATCACTCTGGACTTCGACGGCTCCGTCTTCTCTACGAAACGGCATGCGGAGAACTCCGCCGTCGGCTATAACAAAAAACACAAGGGCTGGCGCAGCTACTATCCTCTCTTCTGCACTATCGCCCAGACAGGTCAAGTCTTCGATCTGCTCCATCGTCCCGGCAACGTCCACGACTCGCATGATGCGCAGGCTTTCATCGCCTCCTGCATCGACGAAATGCGACTGGCGCTCCCCGGCGTCATTATCGAAGTGCGCATGGACTCCGCCTTCTTCAGCATGGCTATCGTCTCCATGCTCATCAACCGCGCCATTCACTTCACCATCTCCGTGCCTTTCGAGCGGCTCGTGGAACTCAAGCGCAAGATCGAATCGCGACAACGGTGGTCCGCCTGCGGCGGCGACATCGCCTTCTTCGAGGAAACCTGGAAACCAAAATGCTGGGACCGTGCATGCCGGTTCCTCTTCGTCCGTACTCGCGAGGCGGTGCAATCCAAGGAACCTATTCAACAGGATCTCTTTATCCCGCTGGAGTTCGGCTACGCCCACAAGGTCATTCTCACCAACAAGACAACATCCGCCGCGCAGGTCATTGATTTTCACAACGGACGCGGGTCACAGGAAAACGTCTTTGCCGAACTCAAAACCGACGCCAACATGGCGTATATCCCCTTCAACCGACTTGTACCAAATCAAACGTATCTGCTCTCTGCGGTCCTTGCACACAACCTAAGCCGCGAGTTCCAGATGGCCACCTCCGACAAACAGCGCAATACCACATTCAAGCGCATCCAACTCTGGCCCTTCCATCACATCGGCACAATCCGCAGAAACATCATCAACAGAGCCGGAAGGCTCACCGAGCCGGGCGGCGTTCTCACGCTTACCGTCAGCGCAGATCAGAAAATCGCCGAACTCTTCACCACCTTCAACGAAACCTTGACAATCGCCGCTTGACTCCACCCTAAGTTTTACACCATTTTTATGCAACGCTGGGGTTTAATGAAAAAGATACTGCTATCAAATTAGGGTTGATGGAGCGGGCGCCCGCCACACTGTAATTGTATTTGTCAATATCAAATAATACCCATGTGGGGGAAGGCTCCCCCTCGCTGCGGCCGCCTTCTGCGTCCTCCGCTACCCCCTCGTAGGTGGCCCCCTAGAGGGGCAATTTCCACGATAGAAACCTCGGCTGGGGGGCACCAAGAAAAATTGTAGATTGATGATTGCGGAATGCGGATTTGCAAGCATTTGTAGACCGGCTTGGGAATCCAGAGGGCGCAAATATGCAGCTTGACGGAATATAATTCCTCTGCCGCGCGCCAGGCAGGACCAGAGTGGTCCCGCTATTCCGGGATTGCCGGCCGACCCCTCGCCGAGCCGGAGCGCCGAAGGCGCGGAGACCACCGCCGCAGGCGGCACGGAGGGCGCGAAGCGTGAACGCGACTTGGGGCGGACCGGCAACGAGGCCTTAGGCCGAGCCCGGAGGGACGGCCGCCGCCGTGAAGCGGCGGGGCGCCAAAGTATTTAGTCTATTTGAGTAACCAAGACGAGATGGCGAGTATGCCCCAGCTTGAACCTTTCTTTCCCCTTCGACGACTATAGTTAGCGACGTTCTCAAGAAGAGAAAGAGTGCCTGATCATGAAGTCAAAAAGCGGGATTGTCTGCCTTATCGCCGGCATTTCCATCATCTCCATTGTAAGCTGCGGAATCGATACCGGGAGCGTTCTTTTTGTGGGAAAGCTGGCAACTCCTGTTCTTGAGAACTGAACATAAGAATCGTCGAGCGATTACCTTTTCAAGGAGGAATACCATGTATATGAAAGTAGCCGCTTTTATCTTTATGGCGTCAATGGCAACGTTTGTCTGGGGCGACAATGAGAAATACGCGGCAGCCGCTAAAGACAGTGTCCCTGTTTTTAAAAACGAAAATCATGCGGCGAGTGAATCCCCGCTGTTCATCATCGGCAAGCAGGATCGACCTCTTATTATTGCCACCGGCAGCAGGACGTATCAAATACAGAAGAACGATTTGATAGGTTGGGTGGATAAGGAAGCGGTTTCTGTTTCCTCCGCAAAAACCATGGTGTTTGACACTGCAAATGTCCTGGGATATTTGGACAACCCAACCACCCTGTATATTCTTGACGCGGAAAATCCCAATGGGCAATCCATTAAGCTGGAGCGATCCTTTGCCAATGAAATTCTGGAAAACGTTGATAGGGAGACCGTGGAGCGTCAGGTAATGAAATAGGCACTTCCGTTTATCGTGCCACGTGCTTTGACTTGAAATAAAGGCCTGAAAATCATTTGAATCCCACAGCGAGCGCATTGTCACTTCGTTCCCTAAGGTATAGTGGTTGCGCTTCGCGCTTGCTATTATGTCTTTTGCCTTTTCCTCGAAGCTTGCTTCCGGGCTAGCGAGCGACCATAAGTATGTTTTCTTTCCATAGGGATGGAAGATCCCTCGCAGCTTGCTGCGGGGTTCTTCAATAAAGAGATACCGGAGGCCATAATGAAATATTGCCTGCGCATTATCTTCGGTATGACCTTTGTCATTGTATCAGCATCCTCCCAGGCCTACAGCGTTTCCCCTCCAACCGATGTGTCTTCGCTTGCGACCGCCAAAGGTTACCTTATTGCTGGGACATTCTCCGGAAAGATTTTTGCGTCCCCTGACAGCGGTATCAGTTGGAGCGACATGAGTTTTGGCTTATGTGATTCGTCAAGCATCACCTATCAAAAGACGATCAAGTGCCTCAAGGTGACCAGGGATGATACCATTCATGCGATCACAGCCTGCGGCGAGTTTGTTGCCGTTGTTCCGGATTTACATTGGAAACAAATATCCAACGATAGTTGTGTATTTGAATATTGCTCAGGATGTTTGACGGCCAATACGTATTACACGGCCCTTGGCCGATGGATGATTAAGGCATTCATCACTGGCCCCATCGAATGGTCTCCGGACAGTGGGAAAACCTGGACCATTGCGGTTCCGGGATGTTCCGTCTGCAGCATGCCTATCGTCACGAGCCTTTATTTCGACACCATCAGCGCCCTGGCCGGTCTTTACAATGGTTATGGCTCTACGATAGGCTACAGTTCAGGCATGCTCATATCAACTGATTCCGGCAGAACATGGCACGCAACCGGTTTTGCCCCGGTTTACCAGGGCGTCCGCTCAATCACGCGCATCGGTTCCATCGCTTTTGCAGGGACAGAGAACGGAATTTACGCTTCCCGCGACAATTTCACGACGCGGTGGCTGCTTGGCGAATCGTCGTTCGTAAAAAAGCCCGGTCTGAGTGTGTCTTGTGAATCGGTCGTAAGTGATCGGGGCGTGCGCCGGTTTACTTTGACAGGAAGACTGGTGCGGCTTGGCGAACGAACGTACGGCAATCAGGTGGTGATTGAGGTAAGACCCGATGGGACGATAAGATATTCAACTTCAACTAAGAAATAGAGCCTTGGGCGCCCCGGTGCTCTGAGGTTATTGAATAGCTTGGTAGGGGGAAGTATCCCCCTCGCTGCAGCCCGGCGTCGCTTTACAACCCAGTAATCCAAATCTATGCGCCCGGGCCTCCGCTACCCCCTCCAGGGTGCACCCCGAGAGGGTGCAGTTGCAAGAATCAAACACCTGTGTGGGGGCACCCACGTAGAGTAGTTGTACCGCACTTTTCTTTTTTCCAAGTTCTTCATTGTCAGTTAAACATTTCCCCTCTCCACCTGTGGAGAGGGGTGGCCGAGATAGCGGCCGGGGTGAGGCGACAGTCCTGAGAATTCCGCATGGCGCAAGTAACATGTCTTGACAGTACAGATCTCTGTTTCCGCGCAGGCCGGACTGGAGGTCCCGCCATAGCGGGATGCCGCCTGATCCCTCGCCGAAGGCGACTAGGGACAGGCCGCCCGAGGCCCGAAGGCCGACGACCCTTGGAAGCACCCGAAGGGGTGGACCGGAAGGACGGCCGACCCGAGTGAAGCGAGGGGAACGCCCAACTTCTTCTTCGTGACCAAGGGGAACGCGAAGCGGTGCCCCCACCAGAATTCCTATCTATTGCCTAATCAATCCCATTTATACTGTCAATCGTGAAAAGAAGCATTATATTATCGGTATCCGTTTATGCTCTTCGATCCCATCATGACCTTCATTAATACCATTTAAAAAAGGGGGAGTGCATGAAGAAGGTCCTTTCCGCTGTTTGCCTGTTTATTGTTTTCCTGCTTCCGGCCGTCGTTTCGGTCCCCACATCAATTTTGCCATTTTCAAAATGTGCGCTCGCTGCTGCAGATACAATTGTTCAATGCTCGGTGTGCCAACCAGCCGTAGCAGACACTTGGCCTCACAATAACGGCCAATACGGTGCGGGCACGCGGTATTTCTACCTCCACAATTATTGGCACAAAGACCTTACTGTCCGTGCAACCGGCAGTGGCATGACCTTTACTTTTCCGCTGAAGATGGGACATGACACGATATTTCAGGTTCCAAACACTTGGGCATCTGCGAGAATCTGGTGCCTCTGGGACCCCAAATATGCCAACGGACCGTTTACTCTCGCTGAGATCAACATGGACTCAAGGACTGGGGCGAATTGGCATCTCGATTGGTACGATGTAAGTCTTGTCGACGGGTACAACCTTCCCATATTATTTTATCCGCTGCCGGGAACGTTCTACCACGATAGTGCCGCATTGGACTCGGCAGTGGGTCGACAAGGATGGACTTGCGGGGGGGAGAATGATTGCGTAACGGACTTGTATTTGACCGCTCCGGCGTCAATGTTGAATTTGGATACCCTTAATGGGGTACTCGATACCAACGGGTTTTATTGCCAGGACAACGCCGCCTGCGAAGCCCTAAAAAAGGCCGCCTGTCCTACTTCGTACAGTTTTCCTTACGACGATCCTCACAGCCTGTTTACCTGTCCATCGCCTAATCTTCCGGCTTCATTAGGTGACTGGGCCAAATATGGACCCGACTATATTCTCGATTTTGGTTTGCCGCCGGCCACTCCCGTCATCAACAATAATAAGCCGACGATAAATTACACTTTCATTGGTGCGCTGGCAGTGACCATGACAAGACACGGTGAATTGAAATACGCCTATGCCGGCGGGCCGAATGCCCGGCTGTCATTGTATTCCTGCAACGGGAAATTGATTTCCGAGATTTCCCTCACGGAATCTTCCGGAACTGTGCGTGTGCCTGCTATGGCACGGGGAATGTACTTTGTCACCCTCACTGCCGGCGATCAGGTGAAGACCACGAGGATGATGGTAGCGAGATAAATTCATTTTTCAGTATCAAAAAATGATTAGTAAATACTTGGGCGCCCCGCCGCGCTAAGGCGCGGCTGCGGCCCGACCCCGAGCAAAGTCGAGGGGGCGGGGAACGCGCAACTCCTGGTTCTGCATTGTATTTATACTCTCAATTCCCCAAAAAAGCATTATATTATCGGTATCTGATTTTGATCTTCGATGCCATTCCGAGCTTTACAAATATTATTCAAAAAAGGGGGAGTGCATGAAAAAGGTTTTGTCCGCAGCGGTACTTTTTGCTGTCTTCCTGCTTCCGGCCGCCGTCTCTGCCGATACAATTTTTACGTGTCCGGTATGCGCTCCCGCAACTGCAGACACATTCCCTCACAATAACGGCAAATACGGTACGGGCACGCGGCATTACTACATGCATAATTACTGGCACAAGGACCTCACCGTCCATGTAAACGGCAACGGCAATGGTGCTGCTTGGACAAACCTCACTTTTACGCTGAAGATGGGGCACGATACAATAATCGAGATCCCAAACCATTGGACATCTGCGAGAATCTGGGGCCTTTGGGACCCCAAATATGCCAACGGACCGTTTACCCTTGCTGAGATTTCAGAGACTTCAGGGTGGGGGTGCGATTGGTACGATGTAAGCCTGGTTGATGGGTATAACCTTCCCATGTTATATTATCCGTTACCCGGAACGTTCCCTCCCGACAATCCACACTATGACTCCCTTCAAGGTCGACAAGGATGGACTTGCGGCGGGGAGGATGATTGCGAAAAAGACTTATATCTGACCGCTCCGGCGTCAATGTTGAAATTGGATACCATTAATGGGGTACTCGATACCAATGGTTTTTATTGCTCGGACGACGGCGCGGGCCAAGCCGCCTGCCGCGCCCTAAAAAAAGCCGCCTGTCCCACCTCGTACAGTTTTGCCTATGACGATCCTCACAGCCTGTTTACATGTCCATCCCCAAATTTACCCGGCTATAGCGGGAATGGACCTGACTATATTCTTGATTTTGGTCTGCCGCCCGCCACTTCCGTCATCAACAATAATAAGCCGACGATAAATTACACTTTCATTGGTGACATTGCAGTGACCATGACACGACACGGCGAATTGAAATACGCCTATGCCGGCGGGCCGAATGCCCGGCTGTCATTGTATTCCTGCAATGGGAAATTGATTTCTGAGATTGCCCTTACGGAATCTTCCGGAACTGTGCGTGTGCCTGCCACGGCACGGGGGATGTACTTTGTCACCCTCACAGCAGGCGATCAGGTGAAGACGACGAGGATGATGGTAGCGAGATAAATTGATTTTTCAATATCCAAAATAATTAGTAAATACTTGGGCGCCCCGCCGCGCTAAGGCGCGGCGGCGGCCGTCCTTTCGGTCCACCCCTTCGGGTGCTTCCAAGGGTCAAGGGTCGTCGGCCTTCGGCCTCGGGCCGCCACGGCCCTATGCCGCGGTAGCGGCGGGTCCGGGCGGCATCCCGCTATGGCGGGACCTCCAGTCCTGCCTGGCGCGCGGCAGAGGAAATCCACTTTGCCAAGATATATCCTTGCGCCAAATGAAGTTCTCGAGAGATTGCTTCGTCGAGGGCTCCTCGCAATGACAAGTTTTCGATTTTCAATCCGCATTTCGCAATCATCAATTAACAATTCTCGTGCCACCAAGGACAGCCCTTGGCACCCTCCCCGATTTCTCCCAGAAAACACTTTCTTCACCAAGTCCTTCCTTTTCAATTTGCTTTGCATTTATTTTGCGTATATTGTTCTAATAAGGACGCAGGCAAATTGATCCAAGCCCTCACCCGGCAGGTAAAACTTTGAAAAAGACAGCCGTACTGTTGATATTCTGTCTTTGGCAGGTTTCCATGGCGTTGCAGGCGCCGTACCTCTTTGCCGCCGATTCCGTGGCGGACACGGCCATACAATTGACCTGGCGCAACAACAGTACAGCGTACCTGGGAATAATTGTTCTGCGAAAGACCGCGGGAGCCGGCCAGTACAGCGCCATCGACACTTCGCCGGGCGGTGCAACGTCGTTTACCGATGTGGTGAGGCCGTCGGCGCAGACAACGTATTATTACGCTCTTACCGCCTATTCGCAAACCGAGCACGCGGACACCTCGAATTCCGATTCGGTAATGATCACACCCGCGCCGGGCATTGTTTTTCTTTTTGCGCCGTTGCGGCTCGACGCGGAGTGGAACGCCGTCTCACACATCATGACCATCAGCTTCTTCGACAGTTCCAACGTAGAGGCCGGATACAGAATACTGAGGTCGGCCAATTTCGGCACTCCTCAATTGATCAGGGACATCCCTTCCGTAATTCCGGCTTCGACGGGAACAATTTCCTTCAACGATTCCTCTCCGGTCCTGCCCAACACCTGGTACCGGTATTATGGAACGGTCTACCGTGCAGCCGACAGCAGCCGCACGTCGCAATCCAACCCTGTCTATGCCTTCGATCGTAACATCATGACCAACGAACTTATTGCAGCCGCTCCGAGGAAGTGCGTTCTTTCGAACAAGATCGGCAGTTTTCCCATCAAGTACAGGAGTTGGAGTCTCAAGGCAGGCGACACCATCGTCCTTAATGAGAAGGGAATGCCTGCGGATTCGATGTTCTCAATAATCAATGTTAGCAATCCCGCCGTCCCGAAGTACGCGGGTACAGGAGCCTCAATAGCCGCACGATTTGATACCGCAAGCATGGCCGGCGCGTTCGCGGTTACAAGAGGCCGCACCATTTTCGGTTGCTTTGCCTATCAACTCTACATGCTCGAATATCACAACGGGACCATTCAGGTTGTCAAATCCCTGCAGGGTCCCGGCTACTTTTTATGTTTGAACCCCAGTTTCCTTTCCGACACCACGTTTGTCATTGCAGGGTCGTATTCAGAGATGGCGGGTATTGCAGGCGCCAGCACCGAATATTCGTTGGCCCGCTATGCTTTCGGCAGCACGACGATC
>DATFYJ010000088.1:0-2899 GCA_035315105.1 Chitinivibrionales bacterium | reverse complement strand
TGAGCTTGAGACCGTCCTGCTGCACATCGGACACCAGCGCATCGAGGTCTGCCACCGCTTTCTTAAGATCTTTGTAAAACTGTTCGTCGCTTACGAGCGCGCCGAGGGAACCCTCGCCGCGCTCTATTTTTTTCACCATGGCCTGCAGCGAAGCGGTGATGGTGTCCACCGTGGACACGATGGCCACGGCGCGCGACGAAAGCGCGGTGCCGTTGGCCACGATAGTGTTGATCTGGGCCCTGTTCGAATCGAGAAGCTCCCTCATATCCGACGTGACGGCCTTGACATTCGAGATGCTCGCGTCGATCTTTCCCTTGTTGTCGCGCACGAGCGTCTGGGCGAGCCTGGACACGGTGTCGAGCCTTCCAACGATGTGCCTGAACGCGGCGAAAAAGGCGGAATCTCCCACGGTGCTGTCGACGATGGCCGACACGTTGGCGAGGAGCACGCGTGCATCGCCGAGCACCGATCCGAGCATACCCATGGCCTCGGCGATGCCGCTGTCGAAGTTTCCCTTTATGTAGGTGATCTTGCCTCTGGCGCTCGGCCGGATGATGTTCCCCTTTTCTGAAAGCTGGATGCCCACGGTGCGTTCGCCCATAAGCCCTATGTTCTGCACCGTGATGGTCGACGAATCGGTGATCTTTACGTCCTTGTCAACCTTGATCACCACGGTCACCCGGGCGCCGTTGAGGGCGATGGGGCCGACGACACCCTTGCGCACGCCGTTCACCTGCACGGGGTCGCCCTGCTGGAGCGAGCCGATGTTTGGAAAAAGCACGCTGTATTCAACCATGGAACGCGTGAGCGTGGAGCTCTTGAGCCACATCACGCCGGCAATAAGGATAAAGAGCGCGATGAGGATGAACCCGCCCACAATGAGTTCCATGTTGGTCTTTTTCACACGGCATCCTTTCGGGATTGCACCGGCGAGCGGGCCGAGATGGTTGCCCGACCGCCGGCTGCCCAAGGATTCTTCTTATGTAAAATACGTTTTTTGTCCGGCATTCTTATAGTACTTTTTCCGTTGCGCGACGATTCGAAGCGTTCGGCCCGGATGCTCCGACGCGCTCCTTCGCGTTGCCGACGCTTCGCCCAACAGCGGTTATTTCTTCGCCTCGTCTTTTCGGGAGCCAGCGCCCTTGTGGCTCTTGATCTTCTCGTTGATCTTCTTAAGCTGCCGTTCCACTTTGGTTATTGCCAGGTCTATTGCCTTTCCCAGATTCTCGGCCTTCGCATTTCCCGCAACCGTGTGTCCCGCCATGTGCACCACGATCTCTATGATTTCCTTGCCACGTTCCTTGTCGAGAACAACATGGCATGACGTGACGCGATCATAGAATCTCTGGAGTCCCTCCAGTTCGGCGGTGAGGGTGTCCTGCAGGCTCTGCGACGCTTTTTCGTGGCGGGACGTGATTTGGATTTCCATGAATACTATCCTCCTCGTTGTTTTGGTTCTCTCACCATTTCCCCGGCGCGGTACGAACTCCGCACAAACGGACCGGAACTCACCTCTGCAAAGTCGAGGCCGAGCGCAAATGTCCTGTAGGCCGCAAACTGCTGCGGTGCAATGAATTCGGCAACACCTACCTGGGACTTTGACGGCCTCAGGTACTGGCCTATGGTCACCATGCCGCAGCCGGCCGCGCGCATATCGGCCAGGACACGGTGCACTTCCTCGGTGGTTTCGCCAAGACCGACCATGAGACCGGACTTTACTCTAGGGTCCGCACCGCGGCCTGCAGCACGCGCAAGGATTTCAAGCGACCTGCGGTACTGAGCCTGAGGCCGCACAGCCGGATACAGGCGCGGAACGGTTTCCACGTTGTGGTTGAACACGTGGGGCCGCGCGCCGAGCACGAGACCAAGAGCCTCCGGGTTCCCTCCAAAATCCGGCACAAGCACTTCCACCGAAACGCGCGGAAGCTCCTGCCGGATGATCCCGATGATTTCCGCGAACACGCCCGCGCCGCCGTCGGCGAGGTCGTCGCGCGTGACCGACGTCACCACGGCATGCGTTATCCCCATGCGCGCTATCGCTTCAACCACGCGGCGCGGTTCGTCTTTGTCAACAGGCTGCGGTGAACCATGCGCAATTCCGCAGAATCCGCACGAGCGCGTGCAAATGTTTCCCAGGATAAGAAAGGTGGCCGTGCCCCTGCCGAAGCATTCGCTTCTGTTGGGGCATTTCGCCTCCGCGCACACGGTGTGCAGGCCGCCGTCCAGAAGCGACTTTTCGAGTCGTTGAGCGACAGGCGAAGCGACAAGCGGCCGTTTGAGCCACGGCGGCAGCCTGCGGCCTGCGGCGGTCTGCGGCGGCCTGGCGCGCGCGTCAATCATATTTCTGCCTCATGCGCGCGGGAAGGATCTTCTGCTGCTCCCGGTATTTTGCCACGGTCCTGCGCGCCACCGTAAAGCCCTCGCGGGCGAGGATTTCGGACAGCTTCTGGTCGCTCATCGGCTTTTTCGTGTTTTCGTTCTGCACGAGTTCGCCGATGCGGTTGCGGATCTTTTCGGCGGACACGTCCTCGCCGGCAAGGTCGTGGCCCATGGATTCGGTGAAAAAGTACTTGAGTTCGTAAATCCCGTGCAGCGTCTGCACATACTTGTTGCTCGTGACGCGGCTCACGGTTGAAATGTGCATGTTCACCATGGTGGCGATGTCCTGCAGCTTGAGCGGGTTGAGGTTGGGCGGGCCCTTTTCGAAAAAGTCCTTCTGCCGCTCGACAATGGCCGACATTACGCGGAGCATGGTCGTGCGGCGCTGCTCTATGGAACGCACGAGCCACGACGCGCCGTTGAGTTTTTCCCGTATGTAATTCTTCACTTCCTTTTTGGCCGGACTGCCGCGCTTGATGAGCTGCAGGTACGACCGGTTGATGTGGATCGCGGGCGTGTG
>DATFYJ010000087.1:0-2352 GCA_035315105.1 Chitinivibrionales bacterium | reverse complement strand
CCGTGGATGCGGCCTGAGGCAGGTAGAAGGTCATGGCCGTCCCTTTGCCTTTATTCGATTCCGCCTCGATGAACCCTCCGTGCCGCTTGACCGTTCCGAATACACTGGCGAGCCCGAGCCCCGTTCCCTTGCCGGGTTCCTTTGTTGTAAAGAACGGCTCGTAGAGGTGTTCCCTGGCCCGGTCGTCCAGCCCGACGCCGGTGTCGGCGACGGTGACGGCGACATAGTTCCCGGGCGCAACCGAATGCGACCGCAGGTCTGCGGACTCCTTGTCAAACGCGATGCTGCGGGTGGAAAAGGTGAGTGTGCCGCCGTCGGGCATGGCGTCGCGGGCGTTGATGGCGAGGTTGAGCAGCGCGCTCTGCAGAAGCGCCTGGTCTCCGGAGACTACGGGACTGAGCGCGGTGAGCGCCTTGTCAATGGTGATGCGCTTGTCGATGCTGTGCGACAGAAGGGTCGTCACTTCGTCGATGAGCGCGTGCAGGTTGACCGGTTTCTCCTCGTAGGACCCCTGGCGGGAAAACGCCAGCAGTTTCCGCACCAGGTCGGTGGCGCGCTCGCTCGCCCTGAGGACCGCCGTAATCTGCCCGTCGAGCCGGGCGCCGAACGCGTCCTTCTCCCTGGCCGCATTCTGGGCCTTGATGAGCGTTGCATAGCCGAAAATGGCCGACATGATGTTGTTGAAATCGTGCGCCACGCCGCCCGCCAGAAGCCCCACCGATTCCATCTTCTGCGACTGGCGGTACTGTTCCTCGAGGGTCTTCTGTTCCGTTATGTCAACAAGGCACATGCGCAGGCCCGTGACCGAGCCTTTCGACCAGACATGGTCGCATTGAAGGAGGGTTCTGAGCGTTTTCCCGTCTTTGCGCACGATCCGGTACTCCTGGAGGGGCAGATGGTCGCCCGAAAGCGTTCGGGCGAATTCATCCCGCGCGCGCGGCGTGTCGTCGGGGTGGATGATGTCGAGCACGGTGTGGCCGCGGCCGAGCTCGCCCTGGCCGTACCCGGTGAGCGCGAGGCCCGCACGGTTGACAAAAGAAATTGAAAGGTCGCCGCCCGTCTCGCAGATCATCACCGGCAGCATGTCGGCGGTTTCGAAGAAGCGCGCGTCGCTGGCGCGCTTTTCGGCGTCGACCTTCTTCATGGCCACCTGGTACCCGTTGTGGAGCACAAGCGCAAAGGCCCCTACAAGGACCATCGCCATGAAGAAGGAGACGGCGACATCGACAGTACGTTCCGATTCCGAGGAATACCGCACGACAAGGCCGGGGTTGGTTTGTTCGAGAACGAAAAGGAACATGATAATGATAAGGAAAATACCCATGGTGATGACCCGGCCGGCGCCGCGCGTGAACACAATGATGGGCAGAGCGGTGAGGAGCAGGAAGAATCCAGCGCTTCCGTGGCTGCCGGCGTTGAAAAACCACACCTCCGAAAGGAATGCGACAAGGATGGCTATTGTGGGATACACCAGTTTCCGGTAGGGGGTTCCCCGCCGTAGAAGAACAAAGAAAACAGTGGAAAGAATCCCCAACGAAGCGGTTCCCGCCTGTAGCAATACATGAAGATGAAGCATGGCATTTTCGACAAGTGCCACAAAAGATGCAAGGGTGCTCAGGAACAGCACCCACGTGAGCAGCCTTTGTTCGAGATCAAGCGTCTCGTATCCGGGACCGAGGACCCAGCGCGAAATCCAATGCCATAATCGTTCGGCACGATTCTGCGCCGCAGGCGAGCCGTTTTGGGCGTCGTTTGTCTGTTCGGCCGGTCTTTGTCCGTTCATGAAGCCTAAATCCTTTGCTAGGCGCTGACAGTCAATTGTACATATGCGACTGATCTTTTTCAAGAATATTGCCGCTGGCCCGGATCGGCGCGTCCCGTGGCAGATAGGTGGTGAAAAAGGAAGGAAGAAGAGGTATATTCTTACCTCCCCATGCTTCCCGTCGACTTCCATTCCCACACCCTGTTCTCCAAATGCGGTTTGCATTCCATTGTGGAGATGTTGACGGAGGCGAAGGCCCGCGGGCTTGCCGCGCTGGCCATCACCGACCACGGCCCCGTGCTCGGCGCCGGACCGCCCACCACGTTCTGGGACAGGCTCGCCGATCCCGTCAGAGGCATTCGCCTTCTTAAAGGGCTTGAGTGCAACATTGCCTCGGACGACGGCGCCATCGACTTCCCGCAAAAGATGCTCGCCTTTGCCGACATCGTGCTTCTCGGACTGCACCCGCATCTTCCTACGGGGAAACCGGCCGGCCATAACACCGCGCTCCTCGTGGCCGCGCTTGAAGCAAACCCGTTCGTCGACATCGTGACGCATCCCGAGGACGTCCAGTATCCCGTGGACTTCGA
>DATFYJ010000086.1:0-7905 GCA_035315105.1 Chitinivibrionales bacterium | reverse complement strand
GTGACGGGCGAACCGATTCCGGTGGAACGCCTGGAAGAAGTCCCGGTTGCCAAGTACTCTGTGAAGGGCAAGGAAATATTGGAAAAGCGCAAACAGAAAGGCGCCGCGTAACCCGGAAAGCGGGTGTTCCCGCTTTCCGCGCTCCGGTTCTTTCCCGCCATTTTTTAATGCCATGCCGCCTGCCGCGCCTCGCGCGACACGTTCTTCTCCTCCTTGTAATTCAGCTCTATGCGTTTCCTGCCGCCGTCAAGCAAGCGTCAGCCCCGGTCCAGTTCTCCGATTCGGGTCACACTTATCTCGTGGTCGAATCGCGCGACCTCGCAACGCGGCTTGTACTCGACCGTGTGCAGAAGGCGCCTCCCGGCGCCAAGGCGGCCGTGGTGCGCGGCCTGCTCGATTCCCTGGGTTTCTTCCTCGCCGTGTGGGACACGGTTGCCCCGAAGACCGTGCATATTGACCCGGGCGGACGCAGCCGCGTCGACTCCGTGCTGGTGCAGGGCGACGCCGCCGTGCCGCTCGATTCGGTTGCAAAAGTAAAGCTGCCGTTTCCCTACGACGCCGGCTATATCCAGTGGCTTGCCGGAAGGACGATCTACTTTCTTGGATGCCGGGGGTATCCGTTTGCGAGCCTTTCGGTTTCCGTTCGCACCATCGCCGATTTCCCCGCCGGGCCCCGCACCGCGCGGCGGCGTTCCCTTTCCGTTGTTTTTGACGTTCGCGAAAACGGACGCTGCGTGTTCGCAAAGCCGCTCCTCATAGGCAAGTTCAAGACCGGCCGCAAGCTGCTTCTGCACGATGTTTCGATCAGGGAAAACGCGCCGTTCAGCGTGCGCGCGGTGGAGGAGTCCCGTGAACGGCTGCTGTCGCGGGCCTACGTGACCTCGGTGGAAGTCTCGTCGCCAGCTGTGGTGCTCGACGCGGCGCTTCCGTCCGACACCGGCGGCCGCGCGGCAAACGTGGCCTTGCCGGACAAGGTGATGGTCCCGTTTTCCTGCTCCGACAAGAGCGGGTTCGGCTTCGAGGGCGCGCTCACGTTTCAGGCCGGCGGAGCGTCGCTTGCGAACACCTTTTACGGTGTTGTCAATCTTTCCCTTCTCAACATCATTCATTCGGGAGAAACCGTCCAGCTTTCCTACAATGGGCAGCAGGACCTTCAGCGCATGGAGCTTTCGCTTTCCAAGCCATACCTTCTGGATTTTCCCGTGTTCGCCTCGGGCGATTTCGGGCTCGAAATCCGTCAGGACCAGTACGGCTACCTGCACGGCAGCCTCGAAGGCCTCATGGAGCTGCGTGCCTACTGGCAGTTCGGCCTCGGAGTGACCGCGCACGAAGTCCAGGTCTCGGTTGATACCGCCGGTTCGACGTCGGAATTCGGAGGCGCGGACATCATTTTGGTGCGGAATGTGAACGCCTACCGCGCGGGTGAACTGAGCCGCGGTTTCTCGCTCCGCTCGGGCAGCGGCATCGCGCGAAACAACGGACGGCAGTTCGACCGCTGGCATGTAGACATGACGGGCAACCTGCACGTGCCCTTGACAAAGCGGTGGGCGGTTGCGGGAAGGTTCACGGGTGACGCTCTGTTTTCCGAGGCGGCCGACTCGCTGAACCAGGCCGAGCTGTACCGCGTGGGCGGCTACAATTCCCTTCGCGGATATGCAGACCAGGAGTTCGCGTTCAAGACGGTCGGCTTTGGCCAGGCCGAGTGTCTGTTCTATTACAATCCCCAGGGTTCCATCTATCTCTTTGCAGACGCCGGAATGGGTTTCGGCGCCGCCGACCGTCCTACCCTGTCCTCAGGGACCAAACTCTTCGGCTACGGACTTGGCATTCGCGTTCCCTCAAAAATCGGCAGCGCGGCCATCGAGTGGGCGAGAAACTATCAGGACACCAAAAGCCTGGGCAGGGTCCATGTGTCGGTCATGAACCCGATATCGGCCGGGATAGGGCGGTAGGCCATGGCGCATGCTGTCAAGACCCTGCTGACCATCCTTGTTGCGGTGTGCGCCGCGGCCGCCGGACCGTCGCCGGCCGGCGCTGCGCCCCGGTTCGACCGCCAGAAGGTCCAGGCCTGCCGTCTGCGCGGCCTTTCCGATCTTGACAAAGGAAACGTCGCGGAGGCAGACAGCCTGCTGACGATCGCCGATTCGGCGGGCGCCCTCGACGGCCTCGACTATTTGACCTGGATGCCGGCTAAGGCCGCGCTTGCCCGATACGGCGATGTCGGCGTGCTCTGCTGCAGGACCGGCTCGGTGGCACCCGGCATGGCGGACCTCGCCTGCTCGCGGCTGTCCGAAATCCTGAAAGACAGGCCCATGGAAACACGGCGCCTGGCGCTTGCCGCATACCGCCAATGCGCCCTTGGCCGCGAACGGTGCGACACGTTGAGAATCAAGCAATGGCTGTTGCGCACCTATGAATACTCCTCCCTGTTTGCGGAGGCGGTCGATGTGCTCCGGGAGCTCGATACGCCGCATTACCCGTCTGCCCGCGACTTTCTCGGTCTCGCGCGCGAGCGGATGGCCATGGGTTTTGTTTCCGACGCGATCGTGCCGGCCACGGAGGCATTCCGCCGCTGCACCGATCCGAAGGAGCAATCGCTGGCCGCGGCCATCGTGTACCAGTGTTATTTAAAAATGGGAAAAAACGCGGATGCCGCGCTGTGGCTCCCGCGCGCCCGGCTTTCCGACCCGCGCTTCCGCGCGCAGGCGGCCGCGTTCCTGCAGCGCGCCGGGCTCCTTGACAAAGCAGACAGCCTGATCGCCGCCCTTCCCGCGTCGGTCGCGCGCGATACCCTTGCGGTACGCCAGGCG
This sequence comes from Chitinivibrionales bacterium, assembly GCA_035315105.1. Taxonomy (GTDB): domain Bacteria; phylum Fibrobacterota; class Chitinivibrionia; order Chitinivibrionales; family FEN-1185; genus FEN-1185. Next base: position 5,095 of record DATFYJ010000086.1, on the reverse strand, counting down.
CTGTTCGCCGGCGACCTTGTGCGCGCGGCCGGGAGCGCTGCCGCCATCCGCGGAGACCGCCAGGCGCAGACGTTGTGGAAAATCCGGACGACCGTGTTTCTGGGACAGGCGGACAGCCTCGAAGGATGGATCGATACGGTCGCCGTTGCGCCGGGCTGGGAATACGGCCGCGAGGTGCTTGCGTTCCGCTACAAGCTCGAGGTGCTCAGGGACTCGCCCGATGCGCTGAAGGATTTCGGCGCCGTGGAATACGCCCTGTGGCTGGGCAGGCCGAAAAAGGCCGCGGCCGTGCCGCTGTCCGCGTTCGCCCCCGGCGCGCGGCGGATGCTTGCGTGCGACATCGTCGCCTCTCTGCTCGAACAGGATCTTGTCGATGACGCCGCGAAGGTCCTTTTGCAGGCCGGGGCCGCCGAAACGTCGCCCGAGCTGGAATACTATCGCGGCGAAGTTCTCATAAGGCAAGGCGACAGCGGCAAGGGCGCCGTTGTTCTGGAAAAACTCGTGCTTTCGAGTCCGGGCGACGTGTTCGCGATAAGGGCGAAGCAGCTCCTTTCGCGCCTCGGAACGGGACCGCGCCATTGACGGATGCTCCGGAAGGGGCGGAACGCGGATTTCCATGAAGTATATTTTCCGCAGCCGGCCCACATTCCTTTCACCCGGAGAGCCATGAGCATCAGGCGGATCGCACCCGCGACAATTTGCGGTACGGCGAAGGCGGTTGACAAACGGTTCGGCGGCGCACCCATTACCCGCCCGGACGGGGCATTGTGACCGGTCGCGCCGCGAACCGGTATGTGGTGATCCACGGCCATTTCTACCAGCCGCCGCGTGAAAACCCGTGGCTTGACTTCATAGAAAAACAGGGTTCCGCGTCGCCCTACCACGACTGGAACGAACGCATCTACGACCAGTGCTACCGGCCCAATGCCTTCTCGCGCATCCTCGACCAGCGCGGTATGATCGTTGACATACGCAACAACTACCTGCACATGAGCCACAACTTCGGCCCCACGCTCTTTCGGTGGCTTGAAAAGAACCACCCGAAGGTCACCGAGCGGATCGTGGCGGCGGACCGGGAGAGCTGCGCGGCCCGGGGCGGGCACGGCAATGCCGTGGCCCAGGTGTACAATCATGTAATCATGCCGCTCGCGTCCCGGCGGGACAAGCTCACGCAGATACGCTGGGCAAAGGAATTCTTCCGGTCGCGTTACAAACGCGAATGCGAAGGGATCTGGCTCGCTGAGACGGCAATCAACAGGGAGACCGTGCAGTGCCTCATCGAGGAAGGCGTGCGGTTTGTGGTGCTGTCGCCGGCCCAGGCCGAGGCTTTCCGGGACATCGACGGGAAGGGGCCGTGGCGGCCCGCCGGGAGCGGGTTCGACACGAGACACGCGTACCGTATTTACAACCGCGATGCGGCGGGCGAAAGGCTCGGCGGCCACCTCGACGCGTTCTTCTTCAACGAGGGCCTGTCGAGAGAGGTGAGCTTCGGCGATCTCCTGTCGAGCGCCGGCGCGCTCGGAGCGAAGATACGCTCCAGCTACGACGATGCAGACGAACGCGACCAGATGGTGGTGATCGCCACCGACGGCGAGACGTTCGGTCATCACAAGCCGTTCGGCGACATGTGCCTTGCCTATTTCTTTGGAAGGCTTGCGTCCGAAATGAACATCGTGCCGGTCAATTTCGGCTGGTACCTGGAGAAGAACCCGCCCGTATTCGAGGTGGCGCTCAAGAACGAATTCGGCGAAGGCACGGCATGGAGCTGCATCCACGGCGTGGGCAGGTGGGCGCGGGACTGCGGATGCAAGGCGGGCGGCCCGCCCTCGTGGAACCAGGCGTGGCGCGGCCCTCTCCGCGCCGCGTTTGAGCGCCTGCAGAAGCATGTCGACGGCGAATTCGAAGCGGCCGTCTCGCCGTACGCGGCCGACCCATGGAAGCTGCGCGATGCGTACCAGGAGTTTGCCGATGCCCGTACGCTCGCGGAATTCAAATCGCATATTGTAAAGCACGGCGTGCACGCCGGCTGTTCCGACGAGGACGCTCTTACCCTGAGGCGCCTGCTTGAGGCCCAGAAATACATGCTTTTCTCGTTTACGTCGTGCGCGTGGTTTTTTTCGGATGTGAGCGGACTGGAGGCTGTGCAGAACATCATGTATGCCGGACGTGCCCTCCAGCTCGGCATCGACCCCTTGCGGCGCGAAAGTGTTGCCGACGAATTCGTGCAAATGCTTTCCGGCGCGAAAAGCAACATTCCGGAAAAGAGCGGGGCCACCATTTTCCGGGAGACCGTCGCGCCCTACCTCCGCCATCTCGAAATGCTCTGTTTTACGGCTGCCGCGGAAAAGACCGTCGCGCCGGACAAGGCGGCCGAGCGCAGATTCGACTATTACGGCTTCGAGGTGTCCCTGTCGGCTCCGGAGGGCGCCCGGCCGGGCGGGCACAAAACCCGCGGCCTGTTTACGGCGGACATACGCAACCGCAGCAGCGGGGAGCGCGGCCGTTTTTCCCTGTGCCTCGAAAAGGAGGACGGCCTGCTTAACGGGTGGTGCGTTCCCGCCGATGCGGCCGCGGAGAACCCCGAGGGCATCAAGGCCCATCCAACCTCCGTGGCGCTTAACCTTTCGTCGATGTTCGAGGAATCGAAAGTGAGGCTCGCCGGATTCTTTCTCGGCGAGATGGCGAAAGACACGCGCAAGAAGTACGCGTCATGGATGGAGCGCAACGAAAAGATACTCGATTCGCTGTCCAGCCTCGGCGTGCCGCTGCCCCCGTACGTCGCCGCGCCCATCGCCTACGTCCTCACCGCGACGTGGAACGTCACCATCAACGAGATAGAGATTTACGGCCGCGAGGACGAGGTGTGGACCAGGCTTCTTGACTTATGGAAAAAGTCGCGGAAATACGGCATCACCATCGATTACACCGAAAGCGCCCGGCTCCTGCTCGACCTGCTCCTCTCGGAGCTCCGGATTTTCGGCGAAACGCTCAGCGAGGTTTCCGCCGACCGTGTGCGGTACCTGCTCAACATCGTCGACCGGTTCGGCATCCCGTTTTCGAAAAGCAAGCCCGAAGACCTTTTCTTCTCAATTATGGAAACCACGCTTGTTCCCCTGTACCGGGAATTCCGGAAATCACCGAACTCGGTGCACCGGGACACGCTTATCCGGCTCCTCGAATTCGCGCGCAGGATGAACTTCAACACCGATGCGTTTCCGGTTGTCTAGCGCCGGAAAAATGCCTGGATGTGCGGCTAAATAAATCCTGAAATTATTGAAATCCCCTCATGCCGGAGATATTTTAAGGGTGAAGTGAAAAGAGTGCGGCGGAAAAAGGTGCGCACGCAGAAAAACGGGGTGGCGTCGGATGTTCGAAGAATATCTCATTTTCTGGATCATTCAAATCCTCATCGTGCTTCTGGGACTCTCCCTGGGACATTCGATCCTTGTTTTCAAGATCCGCAAGGAAGAAAACAAGCGCCGCGAACTTGAAATCGCACTTCTTGAAAAAAGGGCGGCAATGCTCAGCGAAGGCAAGCAGATCGCCCACGACCTCGAAGAGGTGCTTTACAAAGCAAAAGTCCAGCAGGAAATCAACGACATATTCAAGAAAAAAGGCTCGTCGTAGGCTCCTCGCATCCTCCGCGTAATCATTTCGGCAAGTCAAACCAACACCGGCGCTATTACACGCTTGCAAGCCGCCGTCAAACGTCCGCCTCTTTTTCGGCATTGGGTTTAATATTCGGGAAACGCACTACGTAGTATCCAGTGTCGGCAGCCATGGTTTGTGTGCCGTCGGCATGCAGGGATTTTCGGCAAAAACCTTTTCAAAAAAAATATTGACACGGATTTGAGAATCCATTATAATTCTCTTGCAAATTACGGAACACCATGCGAGCATCATGGGAAGGGAGGTGAGATCGAATGATTCTGGACGAACAGTTCGACGCGGACGAAATCCTGCGCGACGTTGATGAATTGGACGCTGACGACGACACCCCCGAAGATATGAGGGAACTTAATTTCGGCACGCTCCACGACGAAAACGCAAACTTCAGCGACATGGCAAGCGATCTCGATAGCACCGACGACCTGTGGGAATAGCGGGAGCGCACGGCGGCGGTGCACGGGGTACTCCCCGGACGCGCACGCCGCATAAGGCGCATTCCAGGATGGTCGCTCTGCCTCATCCTTCCAGACATTCCCCGCGTTCCGTCTTCTCTCTTTGTAAAGAACATCGGGCACTATCATGAAATCGGCAGCTTATTTCATTTCCGACGCGCATCTCGGCATAACAATGCCGGGCCACGATGACCGGCAGAAGCGCCTTTTGTCGTTTCTTGACGAAATCGAAGATTGCGCCGAAGCGCTGTATATCGTGGGCGATCTTTTCGATTTCTGGATCGAATACCGGCATGCAATAAGGCCGGACTATGTTGCAGTCGTTTCGCGGCTGGCCGGTCTGGTGGAATCGGGGGTAAAAATCCACTATCTCGCCGGCAACCACGACTTCGCCCTGGGACCTTTCCTGCAAGACACGGTGGGCCTTCGCATACATCTTGACCATTTCGAGACGACGATCCAGGGAAAAAAGGTTCATCTGTTTCACGGCGACGGTGTGGTCAAGAAAGACGTGGGATACCGGATCCTCAAGCGCATCCTCCGCAATCGGCTCAATCAACGGCTTTACAAGCTGCTTCATCCCGACATCGGCGTCCCGCTGGCCTCATTCTTCTCCGGCAACAGCAGGAAAATGCTCGCCGACTGGATCACCGAGGAAAAGCTCGAGGAATACCGGCGCTGCGCCAGGAAGCTGCTTGAGGGCAGCGACATCGTGATTTTCGGGCACACGCACCGTCCGGAACTGCGGCGTTACGGCGACAAGGTGTACGTTAACACGGGGGAATGGATCAGGAAATACACGTTTGCGAAAATGGAAAATGGAACGATCGGGTTGTGGGAATGGTTTCCCGACAGGCAGGCGGAGGAGATGAGGTGATGTTTTGAAAGCCGCGACCTTGCCGGCTTCCGGATAGTCAGCCGCGGTTCCATCCGCAGACAATAAAGCCCCTGCCGTCGGCAGGGGCTTTATTTAT
>DATFYJ010000085.1:0-8514 GCA_035315105.1 Chitinivibrionales bacterium | reverse complement strand
CCGCTCGATTTCAACCTTGTCGCATTTTCCAATGCCACGGTGCAGGAACTGGTGAACGTTCCGGTGATGCTCGAAAACAGCGGCATTCCGCCGGGCAAGGCCGCGCGGCTTTCGGACGAGAAATTCCCGCTTGTCATTCTCGGCGGATCAAACGCGCTGCACGCCACGGTCTTTTTCACGGCCGACCCGCCCGTGGACGGCATTTTTGTGGGCGAGTCCGTGGAGTGCATTTCCCGGATATTCGACATCTGCGGCCAATCGCGCCGGAAGGGACGTTCCAAGCGGGAAACGCTTTCCCTGCTCGAAGAGGTGCCCGGCTTTGTCCAGCCGGACAAACCCAAAAAGACCTGTCGTGTGCACACAGAAGCACCGGCCCTCAATAGCCTTCTCGAAGACGCGCCGGTTTCCAATCTTGTCGGCCGCTATGGCGAGGGCAATCTCCAGATCTCGGAAGGCTGCCCGTGCTTCTGCAGCTTTTGCTCCGAAAGCTTCGGCAGGAAGCCCTACCGCGAGGTTCCGGCCAACGACGTTGTCGCGCAGGCGCGCTGCATGAAGGCGGGCATGGGGCTTGACAAGGTGGAACTTTACAGTTTCAACTTCAACATGCACTCCGGACTCCGCACCATTCTGGAAGGACTGGCGCGCTTGTTTCCAACCATCGGCCTCAAGAGCCAGCGGTTCGACATGCTCGCGGCCGAACCGGGCATGCTCCCCGGCCTGCTCGCCATAGGGAAATCGAGCCTCACCTGCGGCCTCGAAGGTATTTCCCCGCGCCTGCGCCGGTACCTGCACAAAAGCCTTTCAGAAAACGACCTCTTTCGCGGGCTTTCGATTATACTTTCGTCGGCCGTGCGGGAGCTGAAAATTTTCCTGCTCATCACCGGCAAGGAAGAAGAGCAAGACATGGCGGCCTTTGAGACGCTTCTCGCATTCATCAAGGAGGAGACGGCCAGGGCCGGCCGCGGTACTAACGCACGCATCATTTTCTCAGCCACGCCGCTGGTGCGTTTCCCGTGGACGCCTTTTGAGTTCGAAAACGCGCCGACGCCCGAGGAACTCCGTTCCATTGCGGCATGGCTCCACAACACCGTCGAACGCCACGGCTTTGAATTCCGCATGTCAAGCGACCTGGGCGACTATCACCTGTCGCAGATGCTGGCGCGCGCCTCGCACCCGAAACTGTACGAGGCCCTGCTGTCCGCCATCCGCCGGACAGGGTATGTGTATTACCGGTCGGTGCCTGCTTCGTTTGTCAACGCATTCGTGGAATCGTGCAAGAGCCTCGGGATTCCCCATGAGGCGATGCTCGCCGGCGCCTCGCCCCTCGACACGGCAAAGCCGTGGCTTGCCATGGAAACCGGCGTGGACAGGAACTTTTTGATCGAGCAGCACGCAAACGCAGTCGCATTTGTCGACAAAGGTTTTTGCCTCGGCTTATCGGGCAGCGCAGGCGAATGCAAGGGTTGCGGCGTCTGCGAAGAAGCCGATTGCAAGGCCATTACCGCCGCGCGCACGAGCGCGCCGTTGCATCCGGCGCTACTCAAGGAATTATCCCAGCAATGGCATGATGCCGTGGAAATCAAATTTCTCGTCAATGTGCAGGAATCCTGCCGCGGTCTTCCGCGGCAAAGCGTGGGCATTGCGCTTGCGCGGGCGCTCATGACCGCCGAACCCGGGCTTGTTGATTTCTACGCCGGATACCATGGGTCGTTCTGGTCAGCCGGGGATCAGCCGTGCTGGATCATCGGCAAAGACATCGTGACCCTCCGCTTCCGCATGCAGGGCATGGAACTGGTTACAAAAACCGTATCAACCAGGTCGCGTCTGTCAAAAGTGAACGCCGCGTTCGGCAGGTGGGGCACGCTTGTCGGACCGGTTCGGGATACTCCCACGCAGTGGGCCCTCTCCATCCTATCACCCTATGAATTTAAGCCAAAGGAATATTTTGCGAAAAAAGGACTTCCCTATGTTTTGAGGAAGATCGCGGAAGGAACATACCTGTTTGATTTTTCCGCCAGGGCGGAAAAGAAAAAACTTGTGAAGTCGCTTGAGCATGGAATGACCAGGGACGGAGGAGCGGAGCTGCGCATGACGGTGTTTGACAAATTTGACTCTGAGGAGTTTGTCAAAGCGGCGTTTGCGTTCGGGGATGAGAGGGAATGGGTGAGAGTGAGGGTGGAGGCGGAGGCGATTGATAAAGTACTCGCCTGACAATCGCTTGCTACAATTAATAAGTTAAAAAATCAAAACGTATTTGGGAGCTTCGCGGGGTGCAGCGTGGTTGGGCCTGTGGCAAGACCGACACACCCGTTGCGCGCACCCTTGGAGCGGCAGTTGTGAGGTAAAAATATTGTATCCGTCCGGCCCATGGCATTTTTAGGTGTCAGGAGAATACCATCAAAGGCAATTCCCGCATCCTCTTGGTCAAGCGATGCGCCGCAGAGGATACTATCACTCTACATCTACTTGTATTTTTCGTCAAATTTCCTCGGCACGAAGAACACAAACGGTACCACTGATTATCCAGAATAGTGATGGTTCCCGTTCATTGCAGAACCCCGGCGCGCAGCAGGCGCATCAGCCCCTCTTTCCACACCGGCCAGTCGTGACCGCCATCCAGCACGACCACGCATCCTTTCGGCAGCGCCTGCGCGAGTACGCGGATTCCCGGCGCAAGTTTGTCTTTGACGCCGTAGGCGATATAAATCCGCGGACATCCGGGACCGCCGTTTGCGCACCCCTTGAGCCACTGCCACAGGGGCCGTTCCCAATCCTTTGCCTTCACCTTGGCCGGCATGGACCATGCCGCAAGCCCGCCGGCCTTTGTAATCTCCCGTATCGGCCCGTTGGATGTGGTATAGGGCCCCAGCAGGATCATGCCTTCGATAACGCCCGGATGCTTCCATGCATATATCTGCGAGCCAACACCGCCCATCGAGTTGCCCAGGAACCAGATCCGGTGGTATCCCTTCGCCTGGGCCGGACCGATGATGTCCGCGGTGACACGCTCGTGGAGCGTGCGGTCGGCATAGTAGCCATAATTGACATCGGCAGCGACAACGTCGAACGACGGGGCATAGGCCCTTATCGAATCGATAAGCCCGTTGCCGTGCAGCACAGTGATCGAGTCGCCTAGACCGGGCAGGTAGACCAGCAGGCCGTCCTTGTGCTGCGCCTGTTCGTACGCGATGGTGCGCAGTGGAGCGACAGTACGGGGGATGCACGAAAAAAGGGCCGTTACACAGAGAAAAACCACGATCCGGCTGGTTGGCATGTCTGTCCGTCCTCCTCAGTGCTCTTTGCAGACGGTGCACGATCAAGGCCCGCACTGAGCGAAGTCGAAGTGATGATCGCGGCACACAGGCTTACGGGTAATTGTCAAACACGGGCTTGCCACAAGGCCGGCCACTAGATTTCCGAGAACCAACTCTCGTCTACAGCAACCTTTTCTACCAATTCAGTTGAAAGACCCAATTTGAATTCTTTTAATTTATCTGCAAGTTGGTCTCCATCTACTAAATCGATTGGAGGGGCGCCATCACGAGTTGCTTCCTTAATCGCGGCTGGAGAAAATGAACCAGTAGTAATAAATAATCCTTTGTCGGCCCTTCCAACCATTGCCCCACGAAAATCCCTGATTTCACTTGACGAAACAGAACCCTGATATTTCTTGCATTGAAATATGACGTGAAAACTCATAAAGCCGTGTACCTTTGCAATACCTTTACCGTCAATTCCGCCGTCGCCAGAACGCCCTGTGACTTCAACTTGAACAAACCCGGATTCTCTTAATAGTCTTTGTATTAGTCTTTCAAATCCTTGGGGCGACAACTGTTTTGTTAAAATATGGTAAAGCTTGTTTCGCCACGCTTCCGATTCATCTGGCGTTTCTTCTGTTCCAATTTCCGCGGTCTTGTTCTTACCTTCCTTATCACTTATTTTGTCTTTCTTGTCTTGTTCACGCACGTATTTCACAACTTCTTGCGGCACAACGTCGCCGTTTTCCCTTGCTTTCTTTGTAAGAGCCCAAATACCTCGCGTAGAGTTTTCCAAGTATCCATACTTCTTTAGATATGTGCGTGCCCAAGCCAACCTATAACCAACTTCGGTTAGATTGCTTTTTTCCTTGTCATGTAGAATTGACAATATTTCCTCATCAATTTTTTCATTTTGAACTACCTTTTCGTAGGATTCATCAATCGAACCGGAGCCTCCAAGGGAGTCTAAGGCTTTCAACAAAGGATTCATTAAGGAATCAAAGGTCGGAATTTTGGTCATAATTCTTCCTTTCAAGTCTTTGCCTCATGATGTATAAGACTACAAGCCACTGACTCTCCCTCTTCAAAAACTAGGTATTCCCTGTCCTCAAAAGCAAATCCTGTATCCTGTGGGTCAAGCAGTACATATTATTCATTTTGGAAATTGACTCTTACCACCCTCGCACGTATTTTTCCGAAAGAGCCTGGTTCTAATTTTGCCCGCAGAGAAGGGAAGGGAAAATGGATTACAAAGCATGGCCTGATTGGTTTCCTATCAAACGCTGGTTTTCCCTGATCGCAAGCATTCTCTTCCTGACAACATCCTTAAGCGCCCAGGACCTCGACACGCTCAGCGCCCGGCTGTATGCCGGGTTCCAGGGAAGCGGCGGCTCTGCGGCAACCATCCGTCAATGGCTCGCGTCGCTGAAGCCGGACGGCACATGGCCCGACATCAACTATGCGGATAGCGGCAGTGCCACATGGGCGCCGAGCACGCACCTTTCGCGCATGCAGACCATGGCCCAGGCGTACCGCAACCCTGCGAACGCCCTGTACGATTCCGCATCCGTCAAGAACGGCTTTTTGCTCGCCTTCGACGCATGGATACGGCTCGACCCGCAGTCGCCCAACTGGTGGTGGAACCAGATCGGCGCCCAGCTCTCGCTCGGGCCCGCCATGCTGCTCATGAAGGACCAGCTGTCCCCGGCGCGGCTTGACAGCGGCGATGTCCTCCTTGCCAGGTCGTGGGCCGCGCATTCGACCATGACCGGCGAGAACCTCGTGTGGGTATCCAAGATAACCATCTGGCGCGGGTGCATCACGGATACCGTGTCGCTGATCACCGACGCAGTGAGCGCGATCGTCGCAGAAATCCGCATCACCACCCAGCCGTCCGACGATATTCAGGAGGACTGGAGCTTTCACCAGCACGGTCCGCAGATTTATTCCGGCGGGTACGGCATGGGGTATTCGTCGGACGCGGCGGACATGGCGCAGCTCTGCCGGGGCACCCAGTGGGCGTTTCCGCAGGACAAGATCGACCTCCTCTCGCACTACATACTTGACGGACAGCAATGGATGATGCGCGGCACCACCATGGACCACAGCGTGTGCGGCAGGGAGATAACCCGGCCGAACAGCCCCAACAAGAAAAGCGCGTTCCAATCGATCTGCGCCGACATGATCGTTGCCGGGGCCTCCAGAAACAGCGAGCTCATGAATTTCTCCAACCGCCTCGCGGCCTGGCCCGCCTGGCAAGGCGCAGTGCTCAGCGGCAACCGCCATTTCTGGTGCTCCGATTACATGGCGCATCAGCGGCGGGCATATATGTCTTCCGTAAAGATGTCGTCGAAGCGGACCCGGGGCGCGGAACTTGTCAACGGAGAAGGGCTCAAGAGCTTTTACTGCGGTGACGGCGTGACGTTCTTCTACCGCACCGGCCTTGAGTATTACAGCATCTTCCCGGTGTGGGACTGGACAAGGCTTCCCGGCGTCACCTGCCGGCACGATACGGTTCCGCCCGCCATGCCCGCCTCGTACACCGGCGCCACGGATTTTGTCGGCGGCGTGTCCGATGGCGCCATCGGCGCCGCGGCGTTCGATTATTCCCGCAGCGGCGTGACCGGCCGCAAGGCGTGGTTCTTCTTTGACAAGGAGATCGTGGCGCTCGGCTCGGCCGTCACCGCCGCGGCCGGCAAGACGGTATGCACGTCGATCAATCAGTGTTTTGCCAACGGGCCTGTTGTCGCCAGAACCGGCGCCGGCACGTCCACCTTAAGCCAGGGAACGCACCGCCTCACCGCGGTCTCGTGGGTCCATCACGACAGTATCGGCTACTTCTTCCCTGCCGCAGCCGACAGCCTTTTCGTGCGCAACGATGCGCAGACCGGTTCGTGGCAGAGCATCAACGCAACAGGGTCTGCAGCACCCGTTACCGACACCGTGTTCAGCGTGTGGCTCGACCACGGCACTGCGCCGGCAAATGCTTCCTATTCTTACGGCGTTATTCCAGGCATCGGCGCCGACAGCCTTGATTCCTATGTGAAAAGCGGCATTCCGTGCAAAGTGCTTTCGAATACGTCAAGTCTGCAGGCAGTCCGCAACAAACTGCTCGGCGCGAGCGGCGCTGTTTTCTATTCAGCCGGCAGCATTGCATTGACCGATTCCATGACCCTTGCAGTGGACCGCGCATGTGCGGTTCTTGTGCGGGAATCAAAGGACTCCATCGAAATTGCCGTTTCAAACCCGGTGAACACGGCCTGCACCGTGCAGGTTGCCTCGAGCCTCAGGCTCTACGGCAACGGCGCCTCGTGGAACGCGCAGACGTCAACGGCCAACATGCCCTTTGTCCTTCCCGGCGGGCTTGATGCGGGGGAAAGCGTTGTCATGACTTTTGGCAAGTCTCCTACGGCGGCCGGACCATTGACGACGAAAATCGGGTCGCGTACTACGAAAATCCGGTTCGAACAGGGAAAGGTCATTGTGGATTTCGGGACGGGAAGCGCGGGACAGTTGACAGGAAGGAGAACAGTCTCGATCTTCAATGCCGCGGGGAAACAGATTTACCGCGCAGAACTGGCGGATCGGGCCGGTGACAAAATGGCGATACTAATACCGGAAAAGACAACGGGCGTGGTGCTGGTGAGGGTTGAGGGAAACGGCGTTGTTAAGCAAAGGGCGGGGGTGGTGGTGAGGTGAGCGGGATTGCAACACAATCAGGGCCGAGGAGTTGACGGAGGAGAGGAGCGAGAAAATGCCGTCACTGAATACTCTATATCTGAAATCTCTTGAAATTTAAATCGTGAACCGGTTTGTAATGTTTTGAGTTTCCCGACACAAGGACCTGGTTGTTCTCAATGGCGGTTGCCGCAATAAGTGCGTCATCAGCGGATATGCCATTGCTTAAGGAGTATTCTTCCACGTAGATCGAAGCCCGGTGGCCGATATTTTCGGATAAGGGTAAAACGGTAAAGTCCATCTCCCTTATATAATTTCCTATTACTATTTGTTGTTGCTTGTTGTGCGCATTCTGCAACAACTCCATGTAGGATAGTATCGAAATACAACGTTCATCATCCGAATCAACAAGTTCCGCGGCCTTTTGATTTCCCCGTTGGATCCAAATGATTATGTCGGTATCAAAGATCATTGTATCTGCGTCTCCTCATTTTCGAAACAATCTCCTCAGGATCGCCTTTCTCCCCTTTCAACATGCCGAACAGAGGGTGTTGGTTCGTCTTGGTTTTACGGTTTCCTTTGGAGGGGATGATTTCTCCCTTTACCCTGCCATGATACAGGATTCTCACTCGTTCGCGCCTGTTTAATGCACTCAGTACATTTCTCATCTTATATCGCAAGTCAAGAATTGATGCGTCCATGGCCGCCTCCTAATATGTATATATCTAATATACATATATGTTGCGGGGAATTCTAGAATGTTTTGGGGATTTGGGCATGACGCCGAGCTACTATGCCGTACTGCGACTGCATTTTCTCTGCGCAAACCACCACTTTTTCTTGAAGAACCAACCGCCCACGAGCCAAAGGTGTTTGCAAATGTGGACGGTCATGATTTAGCGCGTTAGGGTTCAAATTGCATACGTAATGCCAATCCGAAACACAAACCGGTGCTCGTAGCATTTTGTCATGCCATTTATGTAGAGATCAAGAGATGGGAAAGCGCCTGATGAATAATTAGCGTTATTGATCGTTGTTTCAGAATATATGAAGTCTATTCCGACTTTGATCCCGATTCGTTTGTAAATATCTCTGTTTATGAAGAAAGCTTGCTTGAAATATGGAGATTGCCCCCATAATGAAATATTCTTTTTGTACGTCGTATTCGCAGCTTGATCGGCATATTTCAAATAGTATGTTTCCCAGATAAGACCCTCACCAATCCCTGATCCAATCGAAATCTCGAACAATTTCCTAACATTTATCTTATAAAGAATGGAAATGTCCGTGCCTAACCTTTCTTCCCACAACGAGATAGACAGTCCATTGAAATTCGGGTTTAGGACATCGACCGCAAGGAACTGGTGGGCTTGTTTGAAATAATAATCTGTTGCGAATCCGATGCTAAGCGCATGAGCTACTGCTTTGTTATAATAGATATTTGATTCCAGTAGTGTCCGGTTATATGTCGAACAAATTCAATTGGATACAAGGCTCGTTATGTGATTCGCTGATGTCAATATCTGAAAACGCCTCATACAAGGGGAGTTTTTCAAATAAAGACACACTCGCAACTTGT
>DATFYJ010000084.1:0-3229 GCA_035315105.1 Chitinivibrionales bacterium | reverse complement strand
CGGCTTGAAGCTTATCTGGGGAAGTTACAATGAAATATGATTCAAGGGCATTAGCAAATCAGCATCTTGACCGTTGGAGCCCTCCCGGCGGGGGAGGGAAGGGAGAGCGGGATACAATAAGCATTTTGTCATTTCATTTCTTAAGGGTATGGTAATGGTGCTTCGCACCATCCATTATGTCGTTTGCCCTTTCCACAGCGGGATCTAAAGGGCAGAGCCCTTTCCATATCTTAATTATTATTGCCTCGTAAATATAGTAACACAAATACTTGCCAAAGCAACCTTTATCATTGTCCGCATGGCAATTTCACGAACATCGCCGCATTCTGCCCTTCTGTAAACGTCATCTCCTGCGTGCAGGTCTTGTCGCCCTTGACAAACTGCATGGTATGCTTTCCCGTGGTCACGTTCAGGTTCGCGGTGCTTGTCTTGCCGATGAGCTGCCCATCCATGTAGACCGTTGCAACCGGCGGCACCGACGTTATGAAGACCGTGGCGGGTTTGCGGTCTACGTCGGACCCGGACACAGGCGGCGCTGACACAACAGGCGCCGGCTGGGGCTGCGGAGGAGGTGCAGGGGCTGCCGGAGCGGGCGCGGTTTTTTCCGGGGCCGGCGGCTGTGTGGGTTCGAGGCTTTCGATTGTTGACTTTATAGCCTGGAAAGCCTCGGGGTCGAGGTTCAGTTCCAGTAGCTTGCGGCTTGAGGCAAAGGCGCGCCGCGCCGCATCGTTTTTTCCTTTTTCAACCATATCGTACAGGAGGATAAGTTGACGTTGTGCGACCTCCTGGGACGCGGATTGCTTCGGCTGCGTGTTCACGCTTGGCTGAACCGGCAAAGAAGGGGAAGGCGTCGGGGCCGCAGGCGCAGCTGCTGGGGGTGGGGTGGCAGGCACGGGAGGCGGCGTGGCTGCAATTTCCCGTTCGTGTTCGAGGTCCTTCACAACGAGTTCCCCCTTGTGGGCTTCGGAAACGCGCTGGGCGATTGCAGCGGCGGATGCGGATACCTGTTCCCGTTTGTCGCGCAGGGCCGCAGCGCTGTCGGCGCGCGCTGCGGTTATTGCCGACTCAGTCGAATCCACCGCGTCTTGAAGCCTGCGCAGTTCTGCCTGCTTTCCGCCTGCGACGGTCTCGGCCTGGGAGACGAAAACGCTTTTCTCCTTGTAAATCCGGACGCTGTCGTCGCGCGCCGCCTGCTGGCACGCGAGCACGGCGTTAAGCGACGCCTGCACCCTCTGAAGGATAGCGGCGGTCTGCGCAATTGCAAGCGACGCGCTGGCCATTTCCTTCCTGCGCGCGCTTTCCCTCTGCGCGCCCGAGGTCTTGAGCGCGTCGCACGACCGGCGCATGGTTCCTGCAGCCAGCGATGCTGCGGACGAATCGGCGAGCAGGGCGGCATGCAATTTCCTGAAGGTTTCCCGGGAAGCTTCGAAGCGGCGCAAGGCGCCGGCGGTGTCCTGCTCCAGTTTCGCGACGCGGGGTTTTGCGTTTATCAATTCCTTCCAGGACGCCGCGAGCCTGTCGCTGAGCCGCTTGTTCTCCTTTGAAAAGTTCGCGTTTATCTGGTTCTGCTGTTTTCCATTCAAAATGCCTTCCCGCACGATTCTCTCGCGCTCGGCGGATGCCGAATCGAGAGACTTCTGCGCTGCGGTGATCAGCGTTCCGACCCGAGCGTTGCGGTCGCGCCAGATGGCGCCGGGGATCTTTGCGGCCACGGCGGCGAACGCCTCGTCGCGCAGCATGTCTTCAAGTTTGCCTTTGTCAATGTCGAGTCGCTGCGCCTTCTCGGCCTGTTCCCCGGTCGCGGCGCTCCGCGCTTCGTACGATTTGTTAAGAAAATCGCCCAGTTGTGCCGTGAGTGATTCGATCGCGCTGTCCAGCTGCAGTGATTCCCTGATCCTCAGGAGCCTGTCCTTCTCGTTCTGCAGCGCGGGGACCAGCGAATCAAGGGTTTTCATGGAGCGATCTCGTTTCACCGTTTCCCTGGCGTTCTCCGTCTGGGCCGCAAGGCTGTCGCGCTTTGAATTGTTAAGTTCCTCGGTCGTGCTTTTCACCATCGAATCCTTTGCAGCGACATATGTGCGAAGGTCCAAGAGCCTTTTCCGGGCCGCGGCGATGGAATCCGAATTAACCCTGGCTGCGGCCGCGCTGTCGGCGCCGCATTTTCTGATGGAAGCGGCGATGCTGTCCACCTTGGCAGCCAGCGCCGTTGCCGATTTTTCCATCGCGGCGGTCGTGTCCCTGATGCGCGCAGATTCGGCGAGAAGCCGCTTGGCGATATCGGCGCTGTCGGTGCGGGCGAGTTCAAGGCCGCTTTTTGCCGATTCCACCGAATCTTTCCAGGCGGCAACGGACGGTTCAAACGCGGCAATCGCCTTGTGCATGCTGTCGGAGGCCGCCAAACGCTCGGCTTCTCGGGAGCCTTTTGTCGAGGCAAATGATGTCGTCTGCTCGCGGAGCGCCGCAAGCATCGCATTGGCTCGCGCGGCCCGCGCGCTGAGATCGGTTATGAGCAACGAGAGCGAATCGATTCTTGCGCCGGCGCGGGCATCCGCTGCGGCGCTGTCAGAACGCAGTTTTGCCGCCTCGGCCGCGATCGCACGGTTTCGTGAGGCCTGTTCGTCAATGCGGCGGTTGATTTCCGCGACCTTGAGCGATCGCTCCGACAGACCGCCGGACTGCGCGACGGCAGCATTGACGGAGGCAATGACAACGCCGAGGATGACGCACGCCGCAGCCGATTTCTTCATGGGCTTTCCTGCCAAAACCTTGTTTGGTAACGTAGCAAACTACTATGGGCACGGGCCGGACGCAAATGCGCCTTCCGTTCCGCGCCGTCATGCAAGGCACGGCGCCTGTGTTTCACCCATGCTGATACGCTGTTGGTTCATGCCCCCGGAAGTTTTCCCGACACGAGAATTTTTCTTCCTATTTGAAGCAGGGAACGCGGGGTGATGCCGTTGAGATCGCACAGGGTGTGTATCGTGGTATGATATTGCATCGCGATGCGGCCAAGCGTGTCGCCCTTGCGCACCGTATGCCATTTTGCCTTGCGCAATTCGGCCAGGTAGGCAAAATTTGCCTTGGTGAGCACGAGCGTGTCCGACTTGAGCGCGAACGCGGCAAAGTCAACGGCGCAGTTGGGATCAAAGGGTTCACCGTAGTACCGCATTTCGAAATGCAAATGGCACCCCGTCGACCTGCCGGTGCTGCCGCCGAGACCTATCACGTC
>DATFYJ010000083.1:0-3253 GCA_035315105.1 Chitinivibrionales bacterium | reverse complement strand
TACAGGAGCTCGACGATGGCCCGGCTCCTGAGAACATCCGCTGCAATGCCCTGTTTCCCCGGCGCGCCTGCGGGCGCGTCGGCAACGGTCAGCTCCTGCGCCTGCCTTTCGGTGAGAAAGGCGGGAAGCGGCTTGTCGAGCTTGGGGCTTGCCAGAAGCTTTGCAGGGTTGACAGAAAGGATATGGCGCCTCACGCAGAACTTCGAAAACGACTTGAGCGCCGCCACCTTCCGCGCGATTGAGCGCGGCGTGAGGCCCTGTTCGCCTTGCGCGTAGATAAAGTCGCGCATCACGGCCTTTTTCATGACGTCTTCGAACCCCGCGCCGGCGCAGGTCTGTTCCGTAAAGGAGCGGAACTGCGCAAGGTCGCCGCTATACGCCCCGACCGTGTGCGGCGAAAAGAATTTTTCCTTGAGCAGATAGTCAAGGAACGAAGCTATGTGTTCGTCAAGACCGGCCATTCGCAATTTCTCCTCCCACGGAAAATATGTCCGGCTGCGGCATGCATGCGACCGCGAAGCACGAATCCGCAGGCGCGAGTCCCGAATGTATTTTGGTTGCACATACAGAAAGGCTTGGCCATGGTCTTCGGCAACAGCTTTACGGTCCAGACACGGGGATTCTCAGACGTGGTGAACATCACCCCGGAGGTCCAGTCAATCATCGCCAGGTCGGAAATGGAAAGCGGCATTGCCGCGGTCTTTGTGGTGGGCTCAACCGCGTCCATATCGACCATTGAATTCGAACCGGCGCTTGCCGAAGATATGAAGGAGCGGCTCGACAAGCTCGTGCCGAGCAGTCTCAAGACCCGCCATTCCGAAACGTGGGGCGACGACAACGGTTTCTCGCACCTCCGCGCCACGCTCATGGGCCCGGGAATCACCGTGCCATTTACGGAAAGCAAACTCATCCTCGGAACCTGGCAGCAGATCGTGGTCATCGACCACGACAACCGGCCGCGGGGAAGGAAGATCTTTGTTCAGGTCATTGGTGAGTGATCGAAAATCTTTGCTCTATTTTGTTGGACATCACTTTTCCTTTTAATATTTTAGATTTGGCAGAGTAAGAGGCGTTAAAGGGTTTCCACCATTAATGAAAGGGGTGTTGTATGAAGTCTTCTTCACTTGTTTTGAGTGGATTCCGAAAAGCCGCACTATGCGGTGCGGTAGTGCTGGCGCTGGTTGCTCCGGCCTCTCTTGCATCGGCAGACGACCTGGGCCAGTGCGTACAGTCGGGCTCGAAGGCAGCGCTCTTTACTTTCAGCGGATTGTCGCTACTGGGGGCCACTGCATATAACGGAGGAGCGGGTTTCAAGTATTACATATTGGATCCTTTGGCCCTTCGCGGAAGTCTGCTGTTCGGACTTGCCGATCAGGGAACTCCGGCTCCGGCCGCTGGCGGGACGGCTGGCGATGCGAACGCCTGGAGTGTCGGCCTCAACGTTGGGGCGGAGTATCATTTGCTAAAGACTCGAGTGAGCCCTTACGTGGGCGGCGCATTGGGGTTTGTGTCGACGGCGACTTCGGAAAAAGATCCAGAACCCACCGGAACCCCTCAGTACACGACAACAAATGCCCCGCAAACAATTAACGGCACAGCCTATGTAGGCGGCTTTAACTTTAACATCGCCGCGCTCGGCGGCATCGAATTCTTTATTATCAAGGAATTGAGCCTGAGTGCGGAATACCGGCTCGGGTATTCGGTGACTGCCCCTTACGACCAGAAATCAACCGCACCCGGCAGCCCTACAGTCAAGGGCGGCGCAACTACGACTTTCGGTATCACAGCGGTCGGCGCTCTCACCCTAGCGTTCTACTTCTAAGCTCAGGGTCCGCATCACACAGCCTCTTGGGGCCGGAACAACCATCGTTCCGGCCCTTTCTATTCCCCGCCCGCCAACCTTTTGAACTTCATTCGGTAAGTGACAGATTGTATTTTCTGAAATCGTTCACATCACATTCCCCGCAGAGGAAAAACCCCGCAACAAGAAGGACGCCATGAAAGGCATCATCCTCGCCGGCGGCTCCGGCACCCGCCTGTATCCCGTGACGCTCGCGGTGTGCAAGCAGCTCATGCCGATCTACGACAAGCCCATGGTGTATTATCCTCTCTCCATCCTCATGCTCGCGGGAATACGCGACATACTCGTCATCACCACGCCGCAGGACATCGACGCATTCAAGCGCCTGCTCGGCGACGGCGGCCAGTGGGGCCTTCGGCTGTCGTACGCGGTGCAGCCCAAACCCGAGGGCATCGCGCAGGCATTCATCATCGGCAAGGATTTTATCGGCAGCGATTCGGTGGCGCTCATCCTCGGCGACAACATCTTCTGGGGACACGGCCTTGTGGGCACGCTTGCCAAAGCGGCGGCCGAAAGGGACAGGGCGACCATTTTCGGGTACTGGGTGACCGACCCGGAGCGGTACGGCGTCGTCGAGCTTGACACAAAAGGAAAGCCCGTGGGCCTTGTGGAAAAGCCGAAACGGCCCGTGTCCCCGTACGCCGTAACCGGACTTTACTTCTACGACAGCGGGGTGGCGGAACGCGCGGCGCGGCTTGCGCCGTCGGCGCGCTGCGAACTCGAAATAACCGACCTCAACCGGTTGTATTTACAGGAGGGGAAACTCGACGTGGTGCTTCTCGGCAGGGGCGTTGCCTGGCTCGACACCGGCACGCACGAATCCATGCTGCAGGCGTCGGTGTTCGTGGAGACCATACAGTCGCGCCAGGGACTCAAGGTGTCGTGCCCCGAGGAAATAGCGTTCCGGCTCGGGTACATCACCGCGGAGCAGCTTTCGCGCCTCGCCGAGCCCATGAAGAAGAACAACTACGGCGACTACCTTCTGCAGGTTGCCTCGGGAAAGCGCTGATGAAATTCACCGAAACAGGACTGCCGGGCGTGTGGCTCATCGAACCGCTCGTCCACGAGGACAGCCGCGGCTTCTTTCTGGAATCGTTTGCGGCACGGGAAATGGAAGCGCACGGTCTGACCTCCAATTTCGTTCAGGACAATCACGCGCGATCCACTGCGGCCGGCGTGGTGCGCGGCCTGCATTTCCAGAGACCGCCGTTTGACCAGAGCAAGCTCGTCCGCGTGGTGCGCGGCGAAGTCTTCGACGCGGTGGTGGATCTGCGGAGAAAATCGAAAACCTTCGGCACGTGGCTGGGGTTCACGCTGAGCGAGAAGAATAAAAGGATGCTCTATATCCCCGGGGGATTCGCCCACGGATACTGCACCCTGTCGGCGGACGCC
>DATFYJ010000082.1:0-8337 GCA_035315105.1 Chitinivibrionales bacterium | reverse complement strand
CTTCCTCGCCGCGGGACTTTATTATGCCAAGCAGAAGTCCACGCTCGACAAGGCGCTGGCACTGTTGAAAAAATGCTCGGCCCTGGCCGACACCATTCCGTCAATGTGGTTTGAGATGGGCCAGGTGTACGACAAGCTCGGCAAGGACAAGGAAGAGCTGGAGGCATTCAGGAAATTCATCCAGCTCGACCCGGAGAACGCCGACGCGGCAGGCAAGATCGGCGCGATGCTCGTGGCAAAACGCAAGTATAACGACGCGATGATGTTCCTGGAAACGGCCAACGCGCTCAAGCCCAACGAACCCGCGTACATGGTTCCGCTCGCCCAGGGCTACATCCAGACTGACCGTTCCAAGGACGCGCTTGAGCTGCTGGAAAAGGCCGACAAACTGAAGCCCGACGACGAGACCATCCGCATGACCCTGTTCGACCTGTACAAGTCGACCGGCCAGTCCAAGAAGGCCCTTGACGTGATGCAGCAGATCGTGCAGAAGAAGCGCGACAACAAGACCCTGCTCAAGTACGCGGAGGCCCTGTACCTCGCGGGCGTGTACGCTCAGGCCGAGAGCACCATCAAGGACATCACGGCCACCGACCCGGAGAACATTGCCGCCCTCATGCTGTACGGCAAGATCCAATCGATCCAGGGCAAGTGGGACGACGCGGTAGAAACGTACAAGGAAATCTCGTACATCAACCCGAACTACACACCGGCCATCTGCGAGCGCGCCGACGTGTACCTCAACCAGTCCAAGCTGCAGTGGGCAAAAACGTTTTACGACCGTGCGCTCAAGGCGGACCCGAACTGCGCCAGGGCAGAGCTCGGCCTTGCCAAACTCGCAAAGGCCCAGAAGGACATGACTGGGTACAAGCAGCACCTCGACAAGGCGCTGAGCTTGGACCCCAACGACAAGGACATACTGGAAGAGGCGGGAAAGAAGAAGTAGCGGTTGTCAATTAAGCCTGGTTTTCAAAGGCCCCTTTTCAAAGATGGAAAGGGGCCTTTTAGTTTTCTCAGAGGGATAGAGGGAAATAATGGTGGGGGGAAGTCTACCCCGTCGGGTACTTCTCCCTCGTCAGAGATTCCCAAGGGTCACAAGGGTCGTCCCCCTCGCTCCGGCCCGGCGTGCGCACTCACAGGCATGACCGCGCGCGGCGGATCACGCCCCGTCACTTGACATACAGTATTACTCCGGCCGTTGCCAGATACAAGAGGATGCAAATATACAGCGGTTTGTCGGTGAGAAGAACGGTTTCCGGGCTCCCGCCT
This sequence comes from Chitinivibrionales bacterium, assembly GCA_035315105.1. Classification (GTDB taxonomy): domain Bacteria; phylum Fibrobacterota; class Chitinivibrionia; order Chitinivibrionales; family FEN-1185; genus FEN-1185. The sequence goes on along the minus strand of DATFYJ010000082.1, from coordinate 7,068 downwards.
TTTTGCTCCCGGTGGATAAGATACAGATACCTGAAGACTCCGTAGAGGACGAAGGGGATCGTATACATCAGGTTATTGGTATGGACCCTCCGCAGCGTACTTTCGGAAACGGTATAGAGCGCATAGGTGATGACCGTTGAGGCGGCCACAACGGAGGTCATCTGGTCGAGCAGCGGCAGGCTGTAGGCGTCAAGCACTTTCCTGCGATGAACCGCTCCCCCTGAAATCAGCAGGAATTCCTGCCTTCGTTTGCCGAGCGCGAGAAACAGCGCGAGAAGCAGGGTACAAATGAGAATCCACGAGGAAATTTCGACATGGATGGCGACCCCGCCTGCCACGACCCTCAGAACAAAGGCGATTGCGATGACGAACACATCAACAATGACGATCTTTTTCAACGCGAGAGAGTACGCGCATTGCAGAACAATTGCCGAGAGGCAAACAATAAAGAAAGGCAGCCCGAGAACGTATGCCCAAACAAGGGAGCCCGAAGCGCACAGCACCATAAGCGCAACCGCTTTGGACATCGGCAGTCTGCCCGAAGCGATGGGGCGCAGGTGCTTTTCCGGATGGTTCCTGTCCCCTTCCCTGTCGCAGATGTCGTTGAAAATGTAGTAGGACCCCGAAAGCAGACAGAAAATCACGAATGCGGCACACGCGACGGCGAGAACGTGCACATTGAAAAGGTTTCTCGAAAAGAACAGAGCGCCGAAAACAAAAGCGTTTTTTGTCCATTGCAAGGGTCTGAGCGCGGACAGCATGATCATTATTTTGTTCATCGCTCTCACGACCCGGTTCCGATTCCATGGATATTTGTTTCGCGCGCCATGGTTGAGAATATAAGCTTTTCCCGAATTTCTTTCAACCTTGTCGGAGCAAGCTTTCCGGCCGAGCGTCAGGGGAAAATACTCTCTCATAGTGACAATCCGTGCATTGTAACTTTCATTCATCGTCACATGGGCGAAGTCACGGTTGCAGCGGAGAGTAAGTATATTTCTACAAGTCCGAACCCTGCGCCAAGAAAAAAATGAAAAAGATGAATCAAGCAAAGAGCCTGTTCTTCGCAACCATCTGTTGCGCAGTTGCCCTGTGTGCTTCCGTTTACGGCCAGGAATATCCCGCGCGTCCCTCGACGCCCGTGGCCGACTTTGCCGGCGTGATTGACCAGCCTACCCAGCAGAAAATAACCCTGATCGCCCAGGCGCTTTGGGAACAGGCGGGCTTCGGCCTCGTGGTGGCCACGCTGCCGAAAATTGAAAATGCAACCATTGACGAATACGCGCCGGAGCTTTACAAAAGGTGGGGAATCGGAAAGAAGGGATCGGACGAGGGGGCGCTCGTTCTGCTTTCGCTTGAGCCCCGGAAGGCGCGTATTGAAGTCGGCTATGGATCCGAAGGGTATCTCAACGACGCCAAGGCGGGAAGAATACTTGACGAGGCCGGCGTCCCATTCTTCAAGCGCAACGAATACTCTGCAGGCCTCCTCAATGTTGCCGTTGCGATAGCCGGGGCGGTTTCTCACGAAAAAAACCTCAGCCTTGCCTTACCCGAGCTGCAGCATGCGCCGTTGCAGTTTCATTTCAGAAGAGTTTCATCCCTCAATACTATCCTTTTCCTTATTGTGCTGATTTTTCTCCTGGCAACGCCGTTTGGCCGCACCATGCTCTGGACAATGTTTCTCATGGGGCTTTTCAGCGGAGGCCGCGGCGGCAGAAGCGGAGGGTTCGGCGGAGGGTTCGGCGGTGGAGGGTTCGGCGGAGGATTCGGGGGAGGCGGCAGCGGAGGAGGAGGGGCGTCGCGGGGTTTCTGAAGTAAAGCACACAAAACCTCACCGCAAAGACGCAAAGGAAGCAAAGCAGAGAATAGCAAAATCACCACAGAGGCGTGCCCTCGACCTGATCGGGGGCACGGAGAACACGGAGAAGAAAAGAAGAGGTTCACAAATGAGCAAGCTGACCAATCCAATCGAACTTGCGCGCAGCGCCGCGCTTGATTTTCGGGCCTGCTACGGCAACGACCTGCTGTCCGTTATCGTCTACGGCAGCGCGGCAGGACCGGATTTCGACCCGAAGAAATCGGATGTCAACCTCCTTGTCGTTATCTCGGCCGCGACCCTGCCCATGCTTGAAACGTCGGCCGCATGCCAGGAACGATGGATGAAGAAACGCTTTTCCCGGCCGCTCATCATGGATAAGGAGTACATCACCCGCTCCCTGGATTCGTTTCCCATCGAGTTCCTCGCCATGAAGGACAGCTATGCCGTCGTTTTCGGTGAGGATGTCCTCAAGGACATCTCGATCCGGAACGAAGATCTGCGGCTCCAGATCGAGCGGGAAATCAAGGGAAAATGGCTGCATCTTGCGCGGGGCTGGCTTGCATCGAGGAGAAATCCCGCACGGCTCAGAAGGCTGATGCAAATCTCCTTAAAGGATTTCTCGCCGATTTTCAAGGGCATGCTCCACGTAAAAAGCCTTCCGATCCCAAAGGACAGGAAATCGCTTTTCGCCGCCGTCGCAAAGGCCTACGGCATAGACGACCTGTCTCTGGAAAAGGCGCTCGAGGCGGCCCGGCGCGGCGGCAAGGATGAAATGACGGGAGCATTCCCCGCCTATGCAAACGCGATCAAGTCACTTGCAAACTCAATCGATCAACTCTCAACAAAGGGGAACGCATGAAAGGCATTTACAAAGTGTTGATTGCCGTTGCCGTTGTGGTCCTGCTCGTGCTTGTTATTGCAGGCCAGTTCATCGGCTGGAAAAACCGTCTCATTGAGATGGACGAAAACACAAAAACGCAATGGGCCCAGGTGGAAAGCCAGCTTCAACGCAGGCTCGACCTGATCCCCAACCTTGTGGAAACCGTCAAGGGCTATGCCAAACACGAGGAGACGGTGTTCACGGAGGTCACAAAGGCCCGCGCGAGCGTGGCGGGCGCGCCCTCCCCATCGGAGAAGATCGCCGCCAACAATCAGCTTTCGTCGGCGCTGTCGCGGCTGCTGGTCGTTGCGGAAAGCTACCCGGACCTCAAGGCGAACCAGAATTTTCTGGCGCTGCAGGACGAACTTGCAGGAACGGAAAACCGCATTTCGGTCGCGCGCCAGCGTTACAACGAAGCGGCGCGGATGCTCAACGCCACTCGAAGGAAGTTCCCCTACAGCCTTGTTGCGGCGAGTTTCAAGGAAGCGCCCTATTTCGAAGCTGTTGCGGAGGCGAAAGAGGCGCCGAAGGTGAAGTTCTAATTGCTGATTAAAACTTAGCATTTAGGCAAACTAAGAATTATTAATGCGGGGGAAGTCTCCCCCTCGCTTCGGCCCGGTCGCGTTACTTTGCAGGCCAGCAAGCCAATCTGCGCGTCCGGTCCTCCGCTACCCCCTCCCGGGTGACCCCCTAGAAAAAGTAGTTGCAAAAATCAAGCACCCGTGCGGGGGCACCCACGGAGAGCAGTGGAATTGAAGAACCCCGCAGTCCCGCGGGACGGGGAATGCGCTCGCTGTGGGATTCAATACAATATCACATGGATTTTAAACTTCAGCCGGTCGTTCTGCGGCTGCCGAAGAGAACCATCTTCCTATAAAACAGGACGTAATTTCTCACAAAAACCTTCGCCGATAGCAACAGGCGTTTACCCTATCCGTCACATGACCCTTTACACCGCCAAACACTCTGTTTTAGCTTCTTCTTTTCTTTCGTCAACGTAGCGCGCACATCCGTTGATCATACCCATCGGTGGAGGGCGCATGCAAAACACCTCTTGACACGCGCTAATAGTGCGACGCCCTGTCCTTTGCCGGCAACGTCCCCACCATGGGCGCGAGTTCCGGCCCCACCCACGGCCACCGCACTCCTGCGGGCCACCATGCGGGCTGTGCCGCAAGGTAGAGCGAGGCTGGGAGCGGGCTCTGGGCGGCTGCGGGATACCACATGGTCTTGTTGTTGACATAATCGTAATTTCCTTGGCGTACAAGCGACGTCGCCGCAATATCAGCGGCGCCGGCGCCGTTCGCGCCGAGTTCGAAAATGGAGCACGGTCCGCTGTCGTAGGCATCGTAGGCCGTGCTGACTCCGGAGGTGCCGAGCACATTGGCCACCGCATTCATGCCGATGTCGCCTCCGTCAAACTGCAGCGAGGTGACATTGCCGGTTTGCGCGCCCCCGAAGCCGTATACGGCCGGCGGCGCGAACACGCTCGATGCGTAGTTTCTGAAATACGTGAGGTACCCGGCATTGCCGTGAGTGGTTGATGCGCCCATATGCGGGGCATCATTTCCCTCCATTAGTTCCATGTGCGGGAACGAGCAGTGACAGTCGATGTTGACCTCCTGCCACGCGGGCGGCGTGGCCCAGGAATTGTCAGCATAGTTGTATGCGATCACATTCCCCCCACCGGTGACATTGAACATGATCGGTTTGTTCATGTACCTCACCACGTTATTTTCAATGAGGTTCTCGGCGGCGCCGCATCGCAATACGATCCCATAGCAATCCGTGCCGAATCCGTAGTTTGCCGAATGGTGGAAGTAACCGTCGCGCACAACACAGCGGTAGGTCCCGGTAAGCGATACATGCATTCCACCGATCGTGCTGTCGGTCTGCACGTCCTTCACCCAACAGTACGCGGCATTGGAAATATCGATGCCGCCGGCCATCTGGCCGTCGTACCCCGGGTTCGTGCCGCCCTGAATCCGGAGGTTTTCGATGCCGGCCCATCTGGTGACGGGCCGCGTGACCCTCACGATCTGTGCGATATACGGGCTTTGCGATCTGAAGTTCCAGTGCAGCGGCGCATCGAGCGTGAGCAAACCGTGTGCAGCGTCGATTGCCGCAATCTCCACGCGCTGGCTCGCCGACCTTTTATCCACGCGTTTGAAATACGCGCAGTCGCCCTCCTGGACCGTTCCGTCGTCGACCACGTCCAGAAGCGCAAGGTCCCCAACGGAAAAATTCGACACCGCCGGGCCGATGGAAACCGCCCGGGATTCCTTCACTGCGTCCTGCACAAGGCCGTAACCCGTTCCGCCGTAGCAGGTGGCGTCGCGGTCCGGCCCGATGGCTATCACCGTGGAACCGCCGGTTTTGACAATGGTCGTTCCCGTGGGGGCGCCTTGCGAACCGGCACCGCGCAGAACAACGCCGCTGGCAATCTGCAACGTTGATGAAACGGTGAACGTGCCGGGGCCCAGGACCACCACCCGTCCCATGGGACAGGCGTTGATTGCGTTTTGGATGTTATCGCCGGGACTGAGCGTGGCCCATACCGTGGTGCGGTCCGGCAGGCCATCGGAACGAAGCGCAAGACCGAGCTGCCTGTCGGACCTGATTCCAGGATTCCACGTTGTCAAGCGATCAGGCGCGGCCGGAAAAGCGATGCGATGGAGGGTGATGGTGTAACTCCCCGTGTAGGAATCGACGGGAATTGACGATGTGACATACCCGCCCATAGAGGCCCTGATGGAATCAAGCGAAGCCAGTGCTTTGGCGGGACCCGTACCGGCGAAGGTACTCTCGTTTCCCGTCTCGCGGCAAGGTTGCCAGCATGCGCCACGAGGAACATCGTATTGTTTGAACTGAAAGTTCCTGCCGGCCATTGACACTTCAAACAACAAAATCTGCGGACTGATCCTCTGCAGCGGAGGAGATAAGGCGAAATCGCCGGGGCCCAGAGCCTTGGCTTGCGCCCACACCTGCCTGCCTTTGGAATCACAAACGAGCACCGTCACCGCCTCCACCCGTTCGAGAAAAAGGTGAAGGACGCCGTTCCTGAAGTACGGCCGCGAGGAGGCGCTTGCAGGGTATCCTGCACTGACGACCCCGCTGCTGCTGAATACGAAGGAACCATCCGGCCCGGTGACGGTCGACAGGTTCTGCGAAATGAGGGTAACCGAAGCCTCCGACAACCCGATTCCCGTGCTGTCAACCACGGTTCCCGTTATGTGGATCCCCTGCGCAAGGGCCGGGGTTAGGCAGAGAACGAGCGCAACGATAATAGAACAGCGACATTTCTTTTCAATATGCCCGTTTGCCTGCATGTTTTCAACCTCCTCCTGCATTGGCGCAGGAATTTTGTGATAGGACGTTTCCGCTGTCGACTTTGAAAAAGTGAACATGCTATTGCTGCCCTATGAGGAATAATCTGTCGTGTCGGGCCTTTTTGCGGCGTTTTTTCCCTTCGGTCGATGAGAACCTGTTGTCCCCTTGCTTTGACCCACCTTGGTTGCTTTATCGCACAAACCGCCGCGAAACTATTGACCCATGTCCGTTGTTCATGACGAACAGGAATACGCCTCGAGGCATATACGATATGTCAAGCATTCTTGTCCCGGCGACAGGAATTTCTCCGCTCATCACATCTCTGCCGGTTGCCGAAATAATCGTATACATACCCGGGCGGGCGTTCTCTATCATGATGCAATCATTGCCGTTTCTCCTACACACCGCAATCGTTGTTGTGGCGTTGTTAATCTTTGTGCCTTGATCCTTTTCCGGCCTCACCCCGCCTGTCTGCAAACAGCCTATCGGCTTTGTGGAAACCACGATGTTGTCGAAATACCGCTCCTGCAGAACCGGCGATCCCGCGTTCCAGTAGTTTTCGAAAAACACGGCGTTGATGCCATAATCCGCGAAAGTCCCCACAAAATTGAACCCTTCCCGCCTGGCCTCAAGCCGGCCGTCTATCCAGAACTCCTGCACGCCGTTCGACTGGCCCGGATCATTGAGCTTTACATGCGCCTCAATGCAATACCATGTGCCGCTGTGGTCTGTTGCGAAAAGGGGCGTAACGCCGCTTTTATTGCCCAGCCATTTCAGGTGGTTGAAATCGTTGTAGGTGGTACACTGCACAACCCCGCCGTCAACGCAACTCGCAGGATCGATGAGCAGATGCGCACTGTCGTCGCTCCACAGGTGCGCGATCATGGCCTGGCGCCAGTCATTCGCAGAAGTGAAGATCGTTGCGCGCGAAAGCTTTGCCGGGCTGCCCTGCCAGCCGGTCTGCATCTTGAGGTACATGCGGTAGTAAATCTCCCTGAAGTCCTGGCCGGGGCGAATGTTCTGTTTGTTCATGTATGCGTTG
>DATFYJ010000081.1:0-5212 GCA_035315105.1 Chitinivibrionales bacterium | reverse complement strand
TGATTAAGTACATTAGATAGATTCCGCGACCATCCGAGAGAAACACTGTCCTATCATATTAGAAGATTTCTGATCTTCTTGATAATGTCTGCGGCGACAGGGCCCGGGTCGGATTTTTTGGACGCGCATGCTATCGCATCTACGCCGGCGGGGTTCTTTTTCGGCAGCCATTTCCCGCTGGCCGACGTCGTAAGAACAATAACATTTGCCGCGTTCTTTTTCCCCTTTAGAAATTTGTGGATGTTCCGGTCCCAGTCCCAGGCCATGCAGGTATTGATCAGCACGATCGCCCGGTATGCCGACGCATCCTCGAACTTCAGTTTGGATAGCCCGATGCACTTGATGTAGACGGAATCGCCTTTGAGCCCCTCTTTTATTTTTTCCACGAGCGCGCGCTTGTAATCGCCGGCGCGGGACGCGACAAGAATTTTCTTTGCCAGCGCCGGCTGGTTGACGGACGAGGAATCCATGTCCTTCTGCGGCCAGAAGAGCTGGGGAAACGAAAACGAATGGGCCGAGAAGGCGATTACGAAAACGATTGCTGCGGTGAGTATTGCCAAACGTTTTGCCATTGCAAACTCCTTGAGAAGGGGACTTTCAATCGCAAAAACACTTTAGGGCTGGAATTTGAAAATTACAATCCGCGCCCACCAATGTCGCGCTCTGCGGCGTGATCGGCGTTCTTGCCATGACCGGAAGAATTCGGCTTGCGTTCGTGGACAAGCCGGGACTGTTCTTTCGCGGCCTGTGCGGAGGCGTTACGATGTAGGGGCGCTGCTGTTTCACGAGGCGTTCGGCCCGCTGTCCATAGCAGGCGCGGCGATCCTCCTTGGGTCAAGCGCGGCTGCGGCATCCGCATGATTTGCTTTTTGAGAATTCCGATGGCACAAACAGAGTGTCTTGACAAAATGTATTTCCTCTGCCGCGCGTTAGGCAGGACTGTAGGCCGCGCTGGAGCGCGGTGCTGCCTGACCACGGCCCACAGGGCCATCGTGGAAAGGCAGCCCGAGGCCGGAGGCCGAGACCGGAAGGACGGCCGACCCGAGCGCAGCGAGGGGAACGCCCAAATTCTTAATTCATCCCACAAAACCTTGCTGCCTTCCCAAAACTTGCCTTTTCGTAAAAAAATCGTTGCTTATCCAGTTAATTAAGGGTAAATTATGGACTGAGGGGGGATGAACGGCATGTATAATGCCATCCACCTCTAGAGAAGGGACGTTAAGATGCGAAAGGCAGGGTTGGCGGTTTTTTGTCTTGTTTTTGCGGTATTCGGCCAGAACATCAACATTTCTGGCAAGGTCTCAACCTCTTCGGCGCAAGGAATCACAGGCGCGGTGGTGAAACTCTTCGGTGTTTCCTTGGCCTGCACCACCAAGTCCGATGGTACTTACCTCCTGTCCGGTCAGACCGACATCTCAATGCCGGGTTACTCCTCCAAGGTCGATGCAATCAGCATCTCGTGCAGAAATAATTCGTTTGTCTTCAATGCTCCGTCATCCTTGCCGGCTGCGGTGAGGTTGTATGACCTGCGCGGCAGGATGGTTGCTCAGGTGTTTTGCGGCATTCTCAGGCCGGGTTCCACCAAGGTGCCGTTCCCAAAAAACGTTTCGGCCCGCGCAATGCTTATCCTGCGTGTGTCCGCCGGAACTTCGGACGCGGAATATACGCTGGTACCCGCAGCGGGCGGATCCTATAGGCTGCATGCCGGCGGCTTGACAGAAGGCAAACTGAGCAAGACCGCTGCGGTCGACTGGCTGCAGGCCAGCAAGACCGGCTATGCGTCGAGCATCCAGACCATAGACGCCTACACCGGGGTCGTAAATTTCACCCTGGGTACGCTTGTAAACCCGGATTTCGGGTCGAATGTTTATGTTTTCGATCCCTCCATGGCCTCGATCCAAACAATAATGGATGGCCTCAACAGCTCAACCGCTCAGTTCAGCACCCAGCGCACGGCATACCTGTTCAAGCCGGGCAATTACTCCGTGACCGTAACGTGTAATTACTATATCCAGGCCTATGGTATGGGGATGTCTCCCGAAGACGTGCAGATAACGGGAGCGGTACAGTCGCTCACCGGGGGGCTTTCGGCTTTCTGGCGCGGCGCGGAAGGCTTTTCCGTTACGCCGACAGGCGGCACCGATACGTGGGGTGTGTCGCAGGCCGACCCTTTCCGCCGCATGCACATAAAAGGTCAATTGGCTCTTTCTAACGGCGGATCAAGCGGCGGCTTCATGGCCGACTGCAAAATCGACGGCGCCATCAACCCCGGATCACAGCAACAATTCTATTTCCGGAACAATACCCTGGGCGGCTGGAGCGGCGGAAACTGGAACATGCTCTTTCAGGGATGTGACAATCCTCCTGCCGAGAATTTCCCCGGTGGACCCATTACCGTGGCAGCCAAGACGCCGCTCGTGCGCGAGAAACCATACCTTGTTTTTGATGCGTCGGGTAATTATTCGGTGTTTGTTCCTGCATTGCGCACGAATTCGCAGGGAACCACCTGGTTGGACCAGACGCCGAGCGGCGAATCTTTGCCGATCGACCAGTTCTATGTCGCCTTGTCCGCGATCGACAACGCAACCACCATCAATGCCGCACTCGCTCAGGGTAAAAACCTGCTCCTCACGCCGGGCATCTACTCGGTGGACGCCCCTATTTTTGTCCAGCGTCCCGGAACGGTCGTGCTCGGCCTTGGCATGGCCACCTTGAAACCGAACAACGGCGTGATCGCCTTGCAAACCACAGATGCGGGCGGCATTATCATTGCAAATATCCTGTTCGACGCGGGAACAGTGTCGTCTCCCGCTCTTCTGCAGCTGGGCGACTCGGGCAGCGTTCGCGACAACAGCGCCAGTCCGCCTTTGCTATTCGACATCTTTGCCAGGATCGGCGGCGCAGGCGCTGCACAGGCGAACACTGCGGTTATCATCAACAGCAACAATACCATTCTCGACCACTGCTGGCTCTGGCGCGCCGACCATGGCGCCGGCGCGGGATGGACAACGAATCCTGCCCAGCACGGCCTTATTGTCAACGGCAACAATGTCATAACCTACGGACAGCAGGTTGAGCATTTTCAGGACCACCTCACCGTTTGGAACGGCAACAACGGACAGACCTATTTCTATCAAAGCGAGCTTCCCTACGATGTGCCGACCCAGGCCGCGTTCATGACCGGCACCGAGGACGGAATCGCGGCCTATTACGTGACCTCCGGCGTGACCAATTTCACCGGCTGGAGCCTGGGCATTTATTCGTATTTCAACAAGGCGCCGATTATCGAAACCAACGCCATGGAAGTTCCTCGGGTGTCGGGTATCAAGATCCACCATGTCGTCACCTATTCCCTGGGCAACGATCAGGGCCAGATTACGCATGTTGTAAACGACACCGGAGCAACGGCGAAATGGGGCGCCACGCCCATGATAAGGTTCGGTGACTATGTAGGACATTAATTGTATCGAGAAAGAAAAGGTTCTTGAGAAAAATTGAAGAGGGTGATCGTGAGGTCACTCTTTTTGTTTTCTCAGGGAACATTTGAAGATGATCGTTGCCTCCCGACCTCAACCCGACAGGAAAACCTTGCGTGCGTTTTTTGAAAATTGTCCCCTATTTCAAACATAATAAATGGAATAAACGATTAAATGGCCTTATATTATAGGAGAAAAGCGATCTCAAACACTGCGAGAGGGGAGCCAATAAGGAGGATCAATGAGAAAGGCAGTTTTAAGCGTTTTAGTATCGGCGGTTGTTCTCAGCTCTGGATTTGCCCAAAACGTTAACATTTCAGGAAAGGTCTCCAACGCTTCAGGCGCAGCGATTTCAGGCGCCGTGGTCAGAATTTTTAATACCCCATTGGCATGCACTTCAAAAACCGATGGGACCTATCTCCTATTCGGGTCCACAGGTATTGCCGGTTCCGGGGCGACTGTCTCTCGCATGAACAGCATCATGTACCGGAACGGCTCATTCGTCTTCAACGTTTCATCACCGGTTCAGGCAAGCGCGAACCTTTACGACCTGGCCGGACGCATGGTTGCCAAAATTTTTAACGGCCGATTGATTCAGGGATCTACAAGAGTCCCGTTTTCATTCAACCGTCCGGGACGCACCATGCTTGTTTTGCGCGCGAAAATCGGTGACGCAAGCGTAATCTCCATTGTAAATCCGGCAGCGGGCGCGGATTTTGCAATCAATCAACAGTCGAAAGCGAACGGCACCTTGGCAAAAACCGCTGCGCTGGACTGGCTGCAGGCGTCCAAGGCCGGCTATGCCTCATATATGCAGACCATCGATGCCTATTCCGGCGTCATCAACATTACCCTGGCGGCGCTCGCGGGCGCTCCCAATTTCGGACCAAACACGAAGATCTTTGATCCTACCATGTCAATGGCCACCATCCAGTCCACCATGGACGCACTGCATAACTCTACGGGCGAATTCAGCACACAGCGCACGGCATATCTGTTTAAGCCGGGTAATTACTCTTTGAACATCAGGGTCAGATATTACATTCAGGCGTACGGCATGGGAATGTCTCCCGAAGACGTGCAGGTAACAGGAACGGTGGAGGCGACAGAGGATGGTACAGTATCTTTCTGGCGCGGCGTTGAAGGCTTTTCCGTTACGCCGACAGGCGGGCAAGCTGTCTGGGCGGTTTCGCAGGCCGACCCTTTTCGGCGCATGCACGTGAAGGGTGCATTACTGATATGTAACAGCGGCGCAAGCGGCGGCTTCATATCCGATTCAAAAATCGACGGTGCGATCACCACTGATTGCGCACAACAGTTTTATATACGAAACAGTGTTGTTAATGGAGCCCCTACCAGCGGCATCTGGAACTTTATGTTTCAAGGCTGCGACAATCCTCCGGCCGAGAACTGGCCCTCGGGCGGTATCAACGTGGTCGCCAAAACGCCGCTGGTGCGCGAGAAACCGTACCTGGTGTTCGACAACACTTTAGGATTGTACTCGGTTTTCGTTCCGGCACTGCGTACGGATTGCCAGGGTACAACGTGGTATAATGCAACTCCGGCCGGCGAACTTATGCCCATTGACCAGTTCTATATTGCACTCGCAGGCACCGACAATGCCACCACCATAAACGCGGCGCTTGCCCAAGGCAAGAACCTCATCCTCACGCCTGGTATTTACGTGCTCAGCACGCCAATCCTTGTCCAGCGTCCCGGTACCGTGGTACTGGGCC
>DATFYJ010000080.1:0-7738 GCA_035315105.1 Chitinivibrionales bacterium | reverse complement strand
TGTACCTCGGGCTTGTTGATTTCAACGCCAGACTCCGCGCCCGCAACTTCATCATGAAGACCCTTTCGTACGCGGTGCCGTTCGCGCACGACAGGCGCGTGCGGGTGTACGTGACGTTCAACACGCTTGTCAAACAGGCGGAGCTCGGGCGCGCCGTTGATTTCCTGTCCCAGCTCGAGCAGATCGGCGTGGACGCGGTCATCGTTCAGGACATGGGAATCGCACGGATTGCGGCCGCGGAATTTCCGCGGCTGCGCCTGCACGCGAGCACGCAGACGGCCGTGCACAACAGCGCGGGCGCGGACGCGTGCAGGCGGCTCGGGTTCCGGCGTGTGGTGCTCGCGCGCGAGCTTACGCTCGCGGAAATCGGCAAGATATGCGCAGCCGCGAGGGGAATGGAATGCGAGGTGTTCGTGCACGGCGCGCTGTGCTACTCGCTGTCGGGCGAGTGCCTTGCGTCAAGCTTTTTCGGAGGATCGAGCGGCAATCGCGGCAAATGCACGCAGGTGTGCAGGCGCGCGTTCGACAGGCTGCCGGTCGCGGCGGGTACGCCGCCGGGATATTTTTTCTCGCCCGGCGACCTTGCCGCAATCGACTCGCTGCCCCAGCTGGCCGCGGCCGGCGTGGCGAGCCTCAAGATCGAGGGCCGGATGAAGGGGCCTCACTACGTTCACGCCGTGACCGGCGCCTTCCGCATGGTGCTTGACGATCCGGGAACAACGGAAAAGGCCGCGCGGCGGCTGTCGCGCGACATGGGGAGAAGGAAAACGAGGCTTTTTCTTGACGGAATTGTTCATGACGGGATCATCGATCACCTGAACCCGGCGGGCACGGGCATTCCCCTTGGCGCGCTTGTCAAAGTTGACGGACGGGAGATTGTCGTGGCAAGCACCGAGCGGCCCGAGCCGGGAGCTTTGCTGAGGGTGCATCCAAAAGACGGATCCGAAGGCGTGACGGCGGCCGTTGAGAGCGTTACCGTCAGCGGGGATGAGGTGCGCATCATCCTTGACCAAGCCATTAAATGTGTTCCCGGCGACTCGGTGTTTCTTGTGGGCCTTGGCCGCGAGTCGACATCAGGTGAAACGAAGTTTGACGTGAAGCCAGCAGGGTTCCGCGAAAACCTCCGGGACAGCTTTGCCATGGCACGCCGTCACAGCGCGCCGCCTCCGGTCCAGGCAAACCGCGACCGGCGACTTTTTGTCAAGATAGACTCGTTCGACTGGCTGCCCCTTGTGGGGGCGCCGGACATCGGCGGGGTCATATGCGCATTCGACAAGGAGGACATGCTTTGCCTCGCCGCGGACGAGGCGGCGAGAAAGCGTCTGGGGCGCGCAGCCTATATCGAGCCGCCGCCGTTCATAGCGGAAGGTGAGCTTGCGGAATGGCAGGGGATTGCGCGCGAGATGTGTGCCGGGAATGCGTTCGGCCTGATGGCCGCGAACCTCGGGCACGTTTCGCTTGCCGCCGGCGTTGCGCGCGTACGGGCCGACTTCCGGCTGTGGTGCCTCAACCGCGCGGCGCAGGCAGCGTTCCGCGGCCTCGGCATGAGGCACTTTGCCTATTCCCTCGAAGACGACTCGATGAACATCCGCGATTGCGCTTCACAAAACGGAATGACCTACCTGTTCACGCATGTCCCGCTGTTTATGTCCAGAATGAAGCCGGCTGTTCCTCCGGGAACTTATCTGGCCGACAGGCTTGGAAGAAAAACGGTCACGGTGCACAAACACGGGCTGTACTACCTGCTTGCCGAGGAAACCGTGTCGCTGTTTCACAAGCGGCGGAGGCTGGAGGAGATGGGGATTATTACATTCTGCATTGATCTGAGCTTCATGGAACCGGACAGGAAAATGTTTGATGAGATACTTGATTGTTACACAAACGAGAAGAAGTTTCCGGGGTCGTGTCTTTTTAATTTCAAGGGCGGCCTTAAATAGAATATTAATTCTTGGTGGGGGAGGTGTCCCCCTGGCCCCCGGCTTCCGTCCCGATTGGACGGCGATCCGGGGGCACACCCCCTCGTGGGTAGCCCCCAAGAAAATTGATTTGCAAGAAAGAAGCCTCGCCTGCGGGGGCACCGAGAAAGCGAGTTGAAAGGTGACGGTTGACAGTTGGAAGTTTAAAAAAGAGGTGCTTCATTACTTAGAAATCTTGGCTGGCGCAAGAAAAGTCTTTTGACAGAATAGATTCCCCTCTGCTGCCGCGTTAGGGGCGACTGTAGGCCGCGCTGGAGCGCGGTGCTGCCTGACCACGGCCCGCAGGGCCCTCGTGGCAGGTAGCCCGAGGCCGGAGGCCGAGACCGGAAGGAGAACCGACCCCGCGAAGCGGGGGAACGCCCAATAATATTAAAAGAAAATAAAAAGATTATAGGTGTTGACCTTCAGGCGGAACATCGGGCAGCGGGCTCATGTTGAAATAGAGCTTTACAAACAGGGTGAACGCCTCTTCGAATTTCTTTCCGTACGATACTTCCGGGTTGCGGCTCGGGTTGTCGAGTTCAAGCTTCTGCCACTCCTTCAGCTGATACACAAGTTCCCTCGAGATGATGCGCAGTTTGATGATCTGGTTGTTCTGCGTCTGCCATGACCGTATCCGAGCGTCGGATTTCGGCGAGGTGAGTGAGATGTCGAAGGACGAATCCGGGATGCAGATGCTTTTCGGCAGGGCATAGGGCGAGTTGCGCGCCGCGCAGTACAAAAAATAAAAACCTTTCAGAAACCGCGGAAAGAATGCGTCGAGGTACAAAAGCTTGTCCCACCGCTCGTGCTGCAGGTCGTGCTCGAAAGTCTCGAGCGTCGGAACAAACGTCTTGACAACGCGGTTGAGAATGTCCGCCTCAAAGCTTGAAATCATGAACGCCTTGTCGGGCGGCTCGTCATGCACGATTTTCTGGCGCCCGTCCTTGGTCACCTTCACTTCGAAGTCGGTGACCGGCGCGATGAGGGCGTAGTACGATTCGTCGTCGTCGGTGCTGCCGAAACTCACCTTTACTTTTTCGAACTGATGGGTTTCATCGTTGAAGGAGACGTTGAGCCGCGCAAGGGGAATTCCGTAGGGCGTGCGTTTGCCGGGTGTTTCCGCGCCCGCGAGGGAGAGCAGCGCAATGACCGCGATAAGTAGGATCTGAGGAACCACGATCCCCCGTTCCGTGTTTCAGCTCAAACAGCCCGCTCCGCCTGGTTCTCCTCCGCAATGAGCAGTATGCGCGGATCGAGCTTCAAGTTCAAGTCGGACGTCATCACGGCATCATGGTCTTTCACCAGGTTGAGATGAATGAAATCTCCCCGCGGCTGAAGACAAATGAGGATGGCGATATCGTCCATAAAAGGCGACAGCATCGGGGGGACACGGTCCTTGCCGGTCGCGTCTTCCTTGAGCGTGGCGCTGAACCAGAGCTCGAAACCGTTGTCGCGCGCGAAGCGCCTGAATTCCGAAAATTCCCCGGCGGTCGCTTTAGTGAAATTGTAACCGTCTACGACGATAGTTTCAACCGAAAAATTTCCTTTCTCAATGAGCGTGCGTATGTTCTTTTCGATCTTTTCGACTGTGACGTTGGCCTGCTCGAAATTCATGACAAGCCTGTTTCTTATTATATCATCATGCACATCCATGGCGCAATCAAGTTTATAGCGCCGCGCGATTTCCTGGAAGATGTCTTCGTACCACCGCACGATGTGGCCGATGTTGCCCGAGTACGAAAGGTGGATAATGTGTTTTCCCTGGAAGAGCTGGTCGGTTGCGATGTGCACGAGGCACGCCGTCTTGCCGATCCCTTTACGCGCGGCGATCACGCCGATGTTCCCTGTGCCCACGCCGCCGCGCGTTGACTTTTCGAGAATCCTCAGGGGGCTTCTCCGGATCAGTTCCTTCCGTACCATGCTCCATTCCTCCGTGTGGTTTGTTGCCGGGCGAACGCGGTCAGGCCCTTTTCTTGGCCTGTTCCTGGTATTGCTTGACAAGCTCCTCGCACTTGCCCGCAGGCACCTTGCCGTAACGGGCGAATTCCATGGTGAAATTTGCCTTGCCCTGTGTGATGGATCGCAGAACGGTCGAGTAGCCGAACATCTCCGCGAGCGGGACCTCGGCGTCCACGCGCGAGAAGGTGTTGTCCTCCGAGGTACTGATGATGATGCCGCGCCGCTGGTTGATGGACGCGAGCGCGTTGCCCTGGAACTCGGCCGGGCCTTCTATGGAAACCTTCATGATGGGCTCGAGGATCTCCGGTTTCGCCTTGTTGTAGGCCTGGCGGAACGCGCCGATGGCCGCGAGCTGGAACGCCATGTCCGATGAGTCGACCGGGTGCGACTGGCCGTCGTTGATGGTGACCTTGACGCCCACGATGGGAAACCCGATCACGGTGCCTTTAGCAAGGCACGCCTTGAACCCCTTGTCGCACGACGAAATGAATTCCCGCGGTATGTCGCCGCCCTTGATCTCGTCGACGAACTCGTAGTCCTTGTCGTGCACGGGTTCCATGATGCCGGCCACGCGTCCGTACTGGCCCGAGCCGCCGGTCTGTTTCTTGTGCGTGTAGTCGAATTCCACGCGCGCCGTTATGGTCTCCCGGTAGGCCACCTGGGGCATGCCGGTCTCGATTTCCACGTTGTATTCGCGCCGCATTCTCTCTATGTAAATCTCGAGGTGCAACTCGCCCATGCCCCTAATGATGGTCTCCTTTGATTCGGGGTCCACGAAGGCATGGAACGTGGGGTCTTCCTTGGAGAACCGGTTGAGCGCCTTCGACATGTTGTCGTCCGATTTCTTGTCCTTCGGCTTGATGGCGAGGGAGATGACCGGGTCGGGAACGAACATTGACGTAAGCGAATAGCGCAGGTCCGCCTGCGAGAACGTGTCGCCGGAGGCGCAGTCGATGCCGAACAGGGCAACGATGTCGCCGCAGGGAGCGTACTGGATGTCCTCCATGGCGCTGGCGTGCATGCGCACGAGCCTGCCCACCTTGAAGGTCCTGCCGGTTCGGTTGTTCCGCAGCTCGTCGCCTTTCTTGAGCGAGCCCTGGTAGATTCGGATATAGGTGAGCTGGCCGTAGTGGCCGTCTTCGAGCTTGAAGGCAAGCGCCACGGTGGGCATGTCGTCCTTCGCCGCAAGGGGAACTTCGGCTTCGCTGTTGTCAAGGTCGAGTGCGTTGTACCGGCGGTCGAGCGGCGAGGGCAGATAGTCGACGACCGCATCGAGGAGGGGCTGCACGGCCTTGTTCTTGTAGGCCGAGCCCACAAACACCGGCGTCAGGTCGAGCGAGAGGACGCCCTTGCGCACCGCCGTGCGGATCTGCTCCTCGGTTTCCTTTCCGTCAAGGTACGCCTGGGCGAGCTCGTCGCAGTGCATCGAGACCGCGTCGATGAGCTCCACACGCCGGGCCTCGGCCTCCACGGTGAGCGAAGCCGGGATCGCGTCTTCGCGCACGTCTTCGCCATGTTCGCCCTCAAAGTACAGCGCCTTCATGGTAACGAGGTCCACGACGCCCGTGAATTTGTCCTCCAGGCCGATGGGGATCTGCATGAGCACCGCGTTGTGGCCGAGCTTGTCGTAGAGCTGCTCTTTTACCCGGTAGGGGTTGGCGCCCGCGCGGTCGCATTTGTTGATAAACGCGATCCTCGGCACCTTGTAGCGCTTGAGCTGGCGGTCCACGGTGATCGACTGCGACTGCACGCCGCCTACGGAGCACAGCACCAGCACCGCGCCGTCGAGAACGCGGAGCGCGCGCTCCACTTCGATGGTGAAGTCGACATGCCCGGGCGTGTCGATGAGGTTGATCGGGTGGTCGCGCCACTCCACGTTGGTGGCCGCCGAGGCGATGGTGATCCCGCGCTCGCGCTCCAGTTCCATGGAGTCCATGGTGGCGCCCACGCCGTCCTTGCCCTTCACCTCGTGGATGGCGTGGATCTTGTTGCAATAGTACAGGATCCGCTCGGAAAGCGTTGTCTTACCCGAGTCGATGTGGGCACTGATGCCGATGTTCCTCATTGTCGAAACGTCAATGGTCATGATACGAAGGTCTCCTCGATAATCTGAAAATGATGTGACTAAAATACTTCCATTTCGACACCATCACAGGCTTTTTGTCCAGGATGCGGGACCGGATAATCTGTGCGGTGGCGCTTTTGGGGAGGCCAAAACAACAGAGCGGCCGTGATAATTCCGGCGGAAAAACCGTACCAAAATACTTTGCGGAGGCAAGGGCGCGGCAAAGAAATATCATGGTTGATGTCGAACGGAGAAAAAGGTAAATTTCTATTCCACATGAAAGTCCTCTACTACATCACCTCACACGGTTACGGCCATGCGGTCCGTTCCGCCGCAATTTGCAACCTCCTGTCGGCTGGTACCGAGCTCGTGTTCCGCACCACCATACCCCGCAGGTTCTTCGAGGAGGAAGTGACGCGTCCGTTCACCTGCGCGCCCGCCGAGTTCGACTGCGGGTGCATCCAGACCGACGGCGTCACGGTCGATGAAGAAAAAACGCTCAATCGCTACCGCGAGATCGCCCGGGCAAACGCGCGCCTTTTAAACAAAGAAGCCGCGTGGTGCGCGAAGAACGGTATTTCCGTTGTCGCAAGCGACATTGTCCCCTTCGCGTTCGAGGTCGCCCGCACGGCCGGCATCCCGTCGGTCGCAACCACCAATTTCACCTGGCACACCATTTACGAGGAATACGCGTCGCGGGCGCCGTGGTTCTCGCCGGAACTTGACAAGATAAGAGAACAATATTCCGCTGCCGACCTCCTCCTGGCCATGTTCCCCGCGAACACGATGCCGTACTTTACGAACAGGAAAGACGTCGGCCCGGTGGGCCGCCGGGGCGCGGATGTCCGCAACCGCCTTCTCGATGAGGCCGGCGCGGGTTCCGGCAGGAACATAGGGCTCATCTACGCGGGCAACTTCGGCATGGACGGCGTCCAATGGCGGGCGCTGGAGAATTTCGGCGATTGGGAGTTTTTCGGGTTGTATCCTCTTAGGGACGCGCCCGCCAACTACCACCGCATTTCGAAACGCGCCTTCCGCTACCAGGACTGCATCGCCTCGGCCGACGTCATGATCGCCAAGCTCGGCTACGGCACCTGCGCGGAATGTTTCATCAACGGCCTGCCTATTGTCTACCTGCCGCGAGAAGGGTTCGCCGAGTTCCCCGTTCTGCACGCGGCCCTGTCCGACTGGGGCCACGGTTACCTTCTGTCAAGAGCTGACTTCTGCGGTCTCAACTGGGGAGACGCGCTCGACCACGCAACAAAGCGGGGCAGACCCGCGGCCATGTCCCTGGACGGCGCGCTCGCGTGTGCGCGGGAGATCGAACGGCTCGGCCGACAGTAAGCGGTTTTTGCTGGCCCGCTCATTTGAACAGCATTTCCGAATCAATTAGATTATTGACACTGTACCACGAGGATACCGTGCCGGCCGGATCACCATGCACAATATGAGGTCTATCCCGTGCTTCGAAAAAACTTTCCTTCTTCCGAGTACCGGCTCCTTGAATCTCTCAAGCCCTTCCTTAATTATAGGAAGAACGCCCGCTACCCGCTTGCCATCGGCGACGATGCCGCAGTGCGCACCTGTTCGAAGGGCGAACGGCTCGCCATCACCGCGGACTCATTTGTCCAGGACGTGCATTTCAGCCTGTCGTACATGACGCTCGAAGAGGCAGGGTACAAGGCAGCGGCGATCAACCTGAGCGACTGCGCGGCCATGGCCGCGCAGTCGCTCAGGTTGATCGCCGCTGCCTTGT
>DATFYJ010000079.1:0-4541 GCA_035315105.1 Chitinivibrionales bacterium | reverse complement strand
CAACAAATAATTCTTGACATAGTATATTTCTGTTTTCGCGCGTTAGGTGGACCGGAGTGGTCCCGCCAAAGCGGGATTGCCGGCCGACCCCTCCCCGAAGGGGACTAGGGGCGGACCGGCAACGAGGCGAAGAGCCGAGCCCGGAGGGAGACCGGCCCGAGCGAAGCGAGGGAAACGCCCAAGTTATCTTAATTTATGAATTATTTATTATATAGTCGCGCGCATTGCGGAACAATTGCGGGCCCATGCCCTCCTCGGGCAGCTGCTCGCGGGTCCAGCGCGGGTGGTTGGTGCGGTGGGAATACGCCTCGGGGTGGGGCATGAGGCCGAACAGCCGGCCCGTGGGATCGCAGATGCCGGCAATTGACAGTTGCGAACCATTGGGATTGTCCGGGTATTTCATGGTGGTCTTCTGCGTGTCCGGGTCTATGTAGGAGAGAACGATCTGGTTCTGCCTCCGCAGCTCGTCGAGGACTTCGGTATCGCTCGCCACGAATTTCCCCTCGCCGTGGCGCACCGGCAGGTAAAGAACATCTGTCCCTTTTGTGAAGACGCACCGCGACGCAGGATTTGCCTTGAGCCATACCCAGCGGTCCTCGAATCTGCCCGAGTCGTTGTTGGTGAGCGTCACCTGCTGGCTTACGACGCCCGAAAGCGACGGCAGCAGCCCCAGCTTCACCATGAGCTGGAAGCCGTTGCAGATGCCGAGCATGAGCCTGCCGTTCTTGATGAACGACGTGAACTGCGAGAACAGCGGCACGCCGGTCTTCTTCACCACCGTGTGGAGCAGCCGGTTGGCCTGCGCCTTGGCCGACCCGAGGTCGTCGCCGTCGAGAAAGCCGCCCGGCAGGCACAGAATGTCGTACGGGTCAAGCGACGCATCGCCGTTCACGAGTTCCCACAGCGTGACGATGTCCACGGTGTCGAACCCGCCCAGCCGGCAGGCGTGCGCGGTTTCCATTTCGCAGTTCGTGCCGTTTCCGGACAGAACAACTGCCGACGTCTTTCTGCTCACGCCTGAATTCTCCCTGTAATGACTCCTGCCAGATCAATCATGGATGAAGTCTTCGCATTCAAAACTGCAGCGTGCTCTTCCACGCCGCCTTTGCGTCGATCCTCGACAGCATCACCACCGGCGCCTGCCTGAGCCCCCGGAGCTGGATTGCGTCGCCTTTGACAACCGTCCCGATTTTCCGCAGCGGAAGCCGGGAGAACAGCGTTTCCATCCGGCCCGCCCTGGCTGTTTCCACTTCGACAAGCAGCCGTCCCGGTGATTCGGAGAACAGCAGTTCGGCGTCCGACGAGCAACCGGACTGTTCTATTGCCTGGCAGTCGATCTGCGCGCCCATCTCGCCCGAAAAGCACATTTCCGCGAGCGCAACGGCCAGGCCGCCGTCGGAGCAGTCGTGGCACGAGCGCACGAGCCCTTCGGAAACAGCGGAGAACAGCGTCGTGTAGCATTCGATGTTCCGGGCCGGGTCGCGCACGGTGGGGACCGTTCCGCCGGCCATGCCCTTCATGAGCGCGAATTCCGACGCCCCGAGTTCCGGCCGGGTTATTCCTATCATGTAAATAAGGTTGCCGCTTTCCTTGAAGTCCATGGTGACCGCCCTGCGCACATCGGGCACCTTGGCAACGAGGCTGAACAGCAGCGTGGGCGGAATGGCAATGGTCACGTCGCCGATGCGGTAGTCGTTCTTCATCGAATCCTTGCCCGAGATCAGCGGGATGCCGTAGACCACGCAAATGTCAAGAAGCGCCCTGTTGGCGCGCACAAGCTGGGCAAGTTTGTATTCGCCGTCCGGGTTGCCGGCGCTCGTTACCGGGTCGCACCAGCAGAAATTGTCGAGCCCCGCCATGAAAGAGGGGTCGGCGCCCACGCAGCAGGCGTTGCGCACGGCCTCGTCGATTGCACAGGCGGTCATGGCGTAGGTGTCGATGTCGCTGTAGCGGGGGACAATGCCGTTGGAAACCGCGATGCCTTCGAAGGAATCGAGCACGGGACGCAGCACGGCCGCGTCCGACGGGCCGTCGTTCTTCGCACCGCACAGCGGCTTTACCACGCTGCCGCCCTGCACCTCGTGGTCGTACTGCCGCACCACATATTCTTTGCTGCATATATTGAGCCGCTTAAGGAGCGAAAGCGTGTCGGCCCGTAGGTCCGATGGCGCGAATGCCGCTTGCGCCCCTGCGCCGCGGTCTTCCCATTTTGCAACAAGGTTCATGTGGGGGAGGCCGTTGTGCATAAACTCCATGTTGAGCCGGGCCACGGGCGTTTCGCCGTACTGTATGTCAAGGAAGCCGCTCGCCGTGAACTCGCCGAGGTCGGTCGCCTCCACGTTCCACTCCTGCGAGAGCGCGAGGAAGGCCGCCACTTTGTCCGGCGGGACGGCCGCGTTCATGCGCTCTTGCGCCTCGGACACGAAGATTTCCCACGGCTCCAGCCCGTGGTACTTGAGCGGCGCCCGTTCCAGGTGCACCACGGCGCCGCCGGTGTCCTCGGCCATTTCACCGACGGAGGACGAAAGCCCGCCCGCGCCGTTGTCGGTGATCGAGTTGTACAGCCCGCGGTCGCGCGCGACAAGCAGGAAGTCGGTCATGCGCTTCTGCGTGATGGGGTCGCCGATCTGCACCGCGGTTGCGGGCGACCCTTCGTGCAGCGGCTCGGACGAGAACGTCGCCCCGTGGATGCCGTCCTTGCCGATCCTGCCACCCACCATGATGATGTGGTCGCCGGCCAGCGCCTTTTTCTCCCAGCCTTTGCGTCCGCCCACGTCGAGCGGCATGAGCCCGAGGGTGCCGCAGTACACGAGCGGCTTGCCCAAAAATCTTTCGTCGAACACGATGGTGCCGTTGACCGTGGGGATTCCGCTCTTATTGCCGCCGTGCTCCACGCCCTCGCGCACGCCTTCGAGCACGCGCTTGGGATGAAGGACGCGCGGCGGCACCGTGCCGGAAAAGAACGGCGAGGCGAAACAGAACACGTCGGTGTTGGCGATAAGGCGGCAGCCCAGGCCCGTGCCGAACGGGTCCCGGTTCACGCCCACGATGCCGGTAAGCGCGCCGCCGTAGGGGTCGAGCGCCGACGGGCTGTTGTGCGTTTCCACCTTGAACACAATGGCGTTCGTGTCGTCGAATTTCA
This sequence comes from Chitinivibrionales bacterium, assembly GCA_035315105.1. Lineage (GTDB taxonomy): Bacteria > Fibrobacterota > Chitinivibrionia > Chitinivibrionales > FEN-1185 > FEN-1185. The sequence continues at coordinate 1,399 of DATFYJ010000079.1, read as the reverse complement.
CCACGCCCGCGTTGTCCTTGAACACCGAAAGGCAAATGTCGGCGGCGCCTTTTTTCTGCCGCACCAGGGAAGTTGTTTTCTGGACAAAGCTCTTGAACAGGCTCGAGATGCGCTCGGGCTCCTTGCCGGGTTCGAGGTAGGTGATGTCGGCGTTGAAGATCTTGTGCTTGCAGTGCTCCGACCACGTCTGGGCGAGCACTTCGATCTCCACGTTGGTGATGGAGGCCGGCATTCCATGCGCCGTACGGTCGTTCGCGGTGTTCTTATCAGTAAAGTACGCCTTGATGCATTTCATTTCCTCGAGCGACAGCGCGAGCATCCCGTTCTTGCTTATCGCGGCGAGCGCCTTGTCGTCAACGTTGAGGTCAACCTCGCGGAACAGCGGCGCTGTGTGTGTGTCGACGACCACCGGCGCGGGGAAGTCCTTGGTGTGCACCTTGAGCCACTCGTCCTTCGAATAGATCTTGATGGTCTGGATGAGCGTGTTGGCGAGGATTTCCTCGGCAATGCGCTCGATGCTCTTCTTGGAGACGTTTCCGAAAAAGAAATACTGCGTGCCGGTGTGCACCGAGAAGCTCTCGGCAAAGGTCCTTCCAAGGGCGATGACGGCCGCCTCCTTCGCGGTTCGTCCGGCATTGTCGGTGACGCCGGGCAGGAACCCGACTTCAACCATCCAGTCGAATGCCTCGCAGAAGGTTCTGTTGATGGTGTAGTCCTGGACAATGGGGTCGGACAGCGGGCCTTCGGCAAGAGCAACAAGGTCTGCGGGGAAGAGCGGGCCGTTGAAGACGTACACGGCGGCTGTGCGCACCGAATTGATGGTGCCGATATCGAGGTCGGCAATTATTTTCGCGCGGATTTTTTCGCCAAGCGCGTCGCGCACCACTGCCTTGGGTCCTACGTAGATTCTTTCCGGCATACCTGATCCTGATGGGCGAATCGGAGTTTGATATAACCTTTCAAATATACTTTCCAGAATCAGGGGGGCTGAAGATTTTGGTTTGTCGTGCAGGGATTAATAATTGATCTCAAGGGGGGAGGAATCCCCCTCGCTTCAGCCCGCGCCGACGCGCGGTCTTCCGCTACCCCCTCCTGGGTGCACCCCAAGGAAGTTGATTTGCGAGAAAGAAACCTCGGCTGGGGGGCACCCAAGAAATAGAGTTGAAAAGTGGAAGAGTTGAGAGGCGTGTCGCCTCATCCCCAGCCCTTCTCCACCGCGTGGAGAAGGGAGTTGCACTTGCCGATTGTATTTCCCCTCTCCACCTGTGGAGAGGGGTGGACGCGACAGCGGCCGGGGTGAGGCGACGGTCCTGAGAACTCCGATTGGCGCGAGAAAGTAGTTGACTGATAGGATTTCTTCTGCCGCGCGTTAGGCAGGACTGGAGGTCCCGCCAAAGCG
>DATFYJ010000078.1:0-9270 GCA_035315105.1 Chitinivibrionales bacterium | reverse complement strand
TCTTTGGCACCGGGCAGCATCGAGTACGCGGCATACATGTCGACCGCATTCTGAAGGTTGTTGTCCTTTTCGTAGGACTCTGCGAGCAGCTTGATGACCTTCTTGATGCCGGGCACGGGCGGCTTGCGGAGCCGCAGCCCTTCGTAGATTTCCTGTGCCTTCTTGCTGTTGCCCGAGAGGTAATAGCTCTCGCCCGCGGCCATGAGATAGTCGATATCGTCGGCGCCCTTCTCCTTGACAAGGTCGAAATACTTCACGGCGTCCTGCGGCTGTTTCTTCTGGTACAGCGCCATGCCGACGCCTTTTGCGACGTCCTGATCGGTGGGGACTTTCTCAAGGTATTTCTTATACACCGTTATCGCCTGGTCGTTCCTGCCTTCCTTGAGATACAGGTCGCCCAACTCCTTGTACTCCGCTTCGACCTTGGGGTTCATCATGATCACCTGTTCGAAGGTGACGATCGCGCCGTTGCGGTCTCCGGTCTTTGCCTGGCATTCCGCGAGCGAGGAGAGAACGTCCACGTTCTGGGGATCCATCTGCATGGCCTTCTGGTACATGTCGAGCGCCTTGCCGAACTGGCCGCTCTTCTGGTAGATCATGCCGAGGGTGGTGTAGGTGTTGACATCGGCCTCGCCGGACTTGATGGCGCCGGAAAGCACCCGGATCACCTCTTCCTGCTGGCCCTTTGCGATAACAAGCTCGGCGTACCGTTTGTAAAATCCCTTGATGGACGGATCGAGCTTGATGGCTGCGCGGTATGCGGCAAGCGCGCCGTCGCGGTCTTTCAAATCGTACAGGAGGTCTCCCAGGTTGCGCTGGGATGCTGCATCGGAAGGATTGATCGCCAGGTACCTCTTGAGGTACACGCTCGCGCCGCCCTTGTCTCCGCTTTTGAGGCACAGGTCGTACAGGTTCTTGAGTACGTTGACATTCTGCGGGGCAAGCGCCGAAAGTTCTTTGTACAGATCAAAGGCCTGCTTGAGATCCTGCTGGTCAAGCGCGTATTTCGCGAGCCTGAGGCGCGACTCGACGTTGGTCCTGTCCATGTCAATGATCTTCTTGTCGGCGGAAGCGAGTTTCGCCTGGTCGTTGGTCTGGTCGTAGCACGTGGCGAGCTGCTTCCAGTATTCGAGATCGAGGGGCTTCTTGCCCACGAGAAATTCGAGCTGTTCGCGCGCGCCGGACCAGTTTTTGTCCTTGATGTACGCTTTGTAAAGAATGTTCCGTGCGTCCATGAGGGTCGCGTCGATCTTTACCGCCGATTCCGCGGCGTCACGCGCCTTGTCCCACTGTCCAAGGGCGGAGGCCGCAATGGCAATACCCTCGGCCGATTTCGCGCCGTGGTCGAGCAGGTAGCACTTCTCGAAATACTTGAGCGCCTCTGCATTCTTCTTTGCCTTCAGATTGTACTGCCCGAGCGTCATGTACACTTTGGGATCGTTCGGGTTGAGCGACAGCATTTTCTCATAGGTCGACTTGGCCTTGTCACTCATGCCGTTCTTTTCGTACAGATCTGCGAGCCTCGCCGTGGCCTCGATGTTGTTCGGGTTTTGCGAAAGGGCCTTTTCGAGACTGAGAATGGCTTTGGGGCTGTTGCCCGATCCTTCGTAGGCGTCCGAGAGCAGGAAGTTGACATTTTCAACGATCTTTCCCTGCGGGTCGGCATTGGCAATGAACTGGAATTGAACCAGCGCAGCCTCCCAGTTTTTCTTTTCAAGATTGGCGCTGCCCACTTTGAAACGGGAGATGATTGCCTCAGGCGAAGTCGATGCGCCGAACTTTTCAACCGCCATCTGATACGCCTTGAGCGCATTTTCTGCATTCTGATTTTTTTCGTTGGACACGGCGCGGGCATACTGGTCCATGGCGGTCATTTCCGGACGGCCGCCTATCCTTTCGTATTCTCCTGCCGCCGCAAGGAATTTTTCTTTTTTATAAAAGCACCGCGCAAGGGCGAGACCGGCGTCGGTGAGGCCCGGGTTTTTCGCAGTGGCCTCTTTGAGGTAGTTGATGGCGTCGTCGACGCGGTTCACTTCGAGGCACACTTTCCCCAGCTTGAAGGCGAGGTCTGCGTCGGGCTGCGTGGCGTACGATCGCTGGAGAAGCGGTAATGCGTTCGCATACTGCTTGTCGCTAAAGTAAATATTCCCCAGCTCGCGGTTGGCGATTGCGTTGGACGAATCGGCCTGGATCACCTTTTCAAGCGCCTTTTTCGCCTCGGGCGCCTTGTTGAGCTTGATGCACGCGCGGGCATATTCCCAGCTCGCATCGGCCGTGAAATTCACGTCGAGCGCCTTCTGCGCCATCGACAGGGCATTGTCCGCCTGGTCGAGCTTGTTGTAGATTCGGGCCGCACCGAGCAGCGATTCGTAGTCTTTCGGGTTGAGACGCCAGGATACCAGGTAGCATGCGAGGGCCTTCTCGGTGAGGCCGAGGGCCTCGTTGCCCTTGCCAAGCTTTACCCATATGTCCGCGGTCCTTGTCGGCGCGGGAATCTTGTCGTCCGCGTAGTCGAGCGCCGCCTTGTAGTTCTTGTCGTTTATCATCTTGTCAAATGCGTCGTCGGCAAAAGAGCGCGCGGTAAGAACGAAGGCGACAGAAAGTCCGGCCACAAAGCTCACGATTCCAAACCGATTGAACATACCGTACGCTCCTTTCAGCGAAGCCAATGGGGAAGTGCGGGCGATTTCATATTCTGTTCCAGAAGGAATTTAATAGCAGATAAATATATATGAACGAAAATGTCCGTGGGTATAGCAAATCAACCGCCTGGGGCGGATGCCCGCGGGTTCCAGGCGTGCATCAGCAGGGACGCCGCCGATCACGACGGCGCGGTTTGGTCCGAAACGATGCCGGGGTTTGGACCTGGCTGCGGAAAACCTTCCAATCGAACAGCGGGCCGGGATCAGCCTTGACGTCGTTTCTTAGTCCCAGCTTCACGGCAGTTTCTCCCGCGATGTCTTCGTGTCCCACATAGGAAAAATTCCTGCCGTGACGCCGCTCAATGTCGCGGCACAACCGCGCGCACGATGCATATTGCCTCTTTGTGAAGCCGGAATCCGGCGTCGCGACAAGCTCGATGCCGATCGAAAACGTATTCACCATTTTTCGCCCGTCCGGCTGGGGCATGATGCTTCCGCCCGTGTGCCATGCCTTCTTGTCTTCCGGCACAAGCTGCAGAACGCGCCCGGTTCTTTCCACAAGGTAATGGCTGCTCACACCGAAATCGCAGAAGATCCGAAGGATAAGACCGAGGTCGAAGGGACGGCTCGGGTCGATGTTGACCGCGCTGGTGTAGTGGATAACGATAACGTCAACGCCGTTTTGAGGACGCTCGTCCCAGAGATGCTCTTTGCCCTGGCCGCGGATGCGGGAGGAAAGCAAAGCGCCGTCGGCCGGTATGCTGTTGTTTGTGTCAAGTAGACATTGTGTAATTTTCATTGGCCCCGCCTTCCGTCAGATGCAGTATTTGCTCCGCAAGAGAGGAATAATGCGGTCGACATGATTGGACAGGATTTTGAACGTTTTCCGGTAATCACCGAGTGTGCCGCCCACCGGGTCTTTCACCTCCGATTTTCTTGAGCCGTTGTTCTTGGGCCACGTGCCAAGGGGAAATATGCGTTCGTCAAGGCGGGGGTAGAACAGTCTGAGAAAGCCCAGCTGAACCTGTTCCATGGCGAGAATCAGGTCGGCGCGTACGAGCTCCTCGGGGACAAGGGGGCGGGATCGCTGCATTGAAATGTCGATCCCGTTATCGGAGCATACCCGGACGGCAAGATCCGTTGGTGGAAGGTTGTCCACGCCATGTATTCCCATTGACGAAACGGCACATCCGCGGCCCTCGGGTTTTGCCCATCTCGCCCGCATGATTCCCTCCGCCATCATACTGCGGCATCTGTTGGCCGTGCATACGAAAATGATGCGGATCATAATTTCCTTTTTGTAAAAGATGCCGGGTGAGGGCATCGGGAACCCCGAAAATATACTATTTTCTGTTCTTCGCAGTTCTATTGCATCCGGGCCCGCCGCGGGCCGCAAAATCCATCAAGTTTCGAAAGGAACCCCATGGCGCTCACCAGCGAGGAAAAGGCGCTTGTCGAAGAGGCAATGCAGGTGTATCTTCAGATCGTGGCGCGCCAGCTGCCGCCGGCGCAGGTCCAACAGGTAGCGCAGGTCGCGCGCGGCATCCTTGACAAGCTCGACTCTGCGGGAAGCGGCGGGGGCGGCGCCAGAGGCAACAGGCCCGACGGCATCACCGACGAGTGGTTCAAGAAGGTGTGCCAGAAATGCGCCAAGCTTTCACCCACGGGCTGCACCGATCAGGTGACGGCGAAGTTCCCGGGGAAATGCGACCCGATACTAAGATATGAGAATGAGAAGAAGGGGATTAAGGCGAGGGACAAAGAGTTTTAAAATAAAAAAAGAAATACTTATAATGGGGGGAAGTATCCCCCTTGCTCCGGCCTGGCCGCGCCGCTTCACAAACCATTACACCGAACCTGCGCGCCGGCCTTCGCTACCCCCTCCTGGGTGCACCCCAAGTGGAAGCAGTTTCAGAACCATACGCCTGTGTGGGGGCACCCGAGAGGAATTGTAGATTGATGATTGCGGAATGCGGAATGAACAAAGAATAATTGTCATTGCGAGCGCAGCGAAGCAATCTCCCGTCAAATTTGCAGTTGGCGGAAGACAAGAATCTTGAGGATTCTAGCTGGCGCAAAATACAATTTGACATAATAGATTTCCTGTGCCGCGCGTTAGGCAGGACTGGAAAAATGGCCCCCCCCAGGCGGGATGCTGCCTGACCGCGGCCCGAAGGGCCCTTGCGGCAGGCGGCAACGAGGCCAACGGCCGAGCCCGGAAGGGACGACCCTTGGAAGCACCCGAAGGGGTGGACCGGCCCGACCCCGAGCGAAGTCGAGGGGGAGGGAAACGCCCAAATTATTGATCAAAAATTATTTATCTAATATTCACCAGCACGTAGTTCTTTTTGCCTTTTTGCACCAAAATATATTTCCCATTAAGCAACGAATCAGTCTTTACAATAAAATCGGCATTCGCCACTTTTGATTTATTGATAAAGACCCCGCCGTTTTGAACAAGCCTTTTTGCCTCACCCTTAGATGCCAATATCCCGCACTTGACGGAAAGGAAATCGACAACGCCGACGCCCGCCTCAAGGTCGGTTCTGGCAACGGTCGCCTGCGGCACTCCCTCGAACATCGAAAGCAGGTCTTTCTCCGAGAGCTTTTTAAGCGATTCCGCGGTGCCTTCGCCGAACAGGATCGATGATGCCTCGACGGCCGCTTCCCAGTCGGCCTTTGAATGCACGCGGATGGTGATGTCCTTTGCCAGGGCCTTCTGCAGGGGGCGCACGTGCGGGGCCGCGTCGTGCTCACCGCATATCGCATCGATCTCTTCTTTTGACAGAAGGGTAAATGTTTTAATGAAGCGCCGGGCGTCGTCGTCGGTGCAGTTGAGCCAGAACTGGTAGAACCGGTACGGGGACGTGAGGGAAGGGTCGAGCCAGACTTTCTCGCCCGCTTCTGACTTGCCGAACTTGGTGCCGTCTGCTTTGGTGAGCAGGGGGCAGGTTAGCGCAAACGCTTCACCGCCCGCCTTGCGCCGGATAAGCTCGCACCCGGCCGTGATGTTGCCCCACTGGTCGGAACCTCCCATCTGCAGGACGCAGTTCTTGTTTGTAAATAGCCAGTAGAAATCGTATGCCTGCAGGAGTTGGTAGGAGAATTCGGTGAAGGAGATACCGCTTTCCAGGCGCGACTGCACCGAGTCTTTGGCGATCATGTAGTTGAGGGTGAGGTGCTTGCCCACATCGCGGAGAAAATCGAGGAACTTCACGTTGTTGAACCAGTCGTCGTTGTTGACCATTTCGGCGCGGTTTGAGCCCGTGCCGAAGTCGAGGAATTTTGCGAGCTGTTTCTTGAAACAATCGGCGTTGTGCCGTATTTCGTCCGGGGAAAGGAGCTTGCGTTCTTCGGACTTGCCCGACGGGTCGCCGATCATGCCGGTTGCGCTGCCCACGAGGACGATGGGCGTGTGGCCGGAACGCTGGAAATGCACGAGCAGCATGATGGCGACCAGGTTTCCTATTTGCAAAGATGACGCCGTGGGATCGAAGCCCACGTAGCCGCAAATGCTTTTCTCTTTGAGTTTATCCTTCGTGCCTGGCATGATATCGCGGATCATGCCGCGCCAGGTGAGTTCTTCGACGAAGTTCATCAATGGTACCCTTTCAGAATTAGTGAAAGTTCGTGATGGTTTATTCCGATGGACAAAATACAATTTGCGGAAGGGCTTTCAAGGCTTTGTGAAGGGGATCAGGAAATGGAGAGTGTGATAAAGTGCGTAATCCGCGGTCGTCCGTGGAATCCGTCTTTTTGCGGCCAGGCATTTGCGTCCAGGGCAGGACTCTTCCTACTTTCCGAAAAACTCTGCACTGCATGAAGATGCAACTCTTGTGCTTCTGCCTTCTTTTCGGTAAAGAACCGCCAAATAGGTGCCCGCCGGCAGAACCTTGTGTCCAACCTTGGCGGACGACAAATCAACGCGATGACTCCCGGCTGCAGTCATACCTTCAAATACCGTCGCGACCGCTCTGCCCCGGGCATCCAGAACCGCCAGTGTTACCGGTTCACTTTTCGGAATCGAAAAGTCAACCATGAACGTTCCCGGCACAACGCGCAGTGAGTAATCCGACCGTCCGGCGAAATCCGGTCCTGCACTACGCTGGATTTTTGTAGAGACGCCGTCGATAAAAACGAGCTCGATGCCGTTGCCCGTTCCGAGGTTCCGCGAATACTTTCTGTCAATCGGGTTGTTCCAGTGCTCGAAAACGCCGAGGCTTTGCAGTCGTTGGGTCCCGGTCGCGTGATTGGGGTCATAGAATGTGCCTGAAGGCGGATTGTCCGCCTGTGCCGCTTCAACGAGATAATCTTCGGCGCCGGCGATTTTAGGGTACCGATACGGATCGGGGTCGAGTTGAAACAGATCGAAAAGCACGCTTTCGATCGCCACCGGATCCTGCGATGCAAACAAGCTGGAAGTCCAGCCTCCGTTAAAAGGTGCCACCGGCCAAGTATGAGGGACGGTATCATTGTGGTGATTTCCCTCATAGAGTCCATCGACCAGATACACCACAGTCTTGCCCCCGAGATGCGCGTGTCCCATGATGTCCACCAGAGCCCGGTAGCTTCCCATTTGCGGCGTCATGAAGGCAAGGCTCTGGTGCAAATCGTAATATCCGCTGTCGGTCGGCAGGCGGATGAGCGACCCGTAATGGTTCTTTGCACAGAGGGTAATGCCCCCGCCCATATGGGACTTCATGTTGGCAAGGTTGATGACGTAGGTGGCCTCCAGATAGTGCTGGGCCACGTAATCCTGCTTCACGCCGGCCGGTCTGCAGCTCCAATAAACCGGTGCCGTGGAGTATTCAACCTTCGTTCGGCCGAATTTGCCCGCATGATCGACATAGTGGACATCAGGGAATTCCGCGTGACAGGAATCATAATATTCATTGGGATAGTAGGCGGTTGGATCCCCGACGGAGATATCCGCCTGATGTACCCCGACCACATTTATAAGCTGCCTCAGCAGCGCACGTACGACCTGGGGCGAGGTATTCATGTAATCGAGTTTTTTGTTGAGTGAGTAGGTCATGCTGTCAACGCAGCAGAACGCCGGAAGATAATTGCAGAAGGTGAGATTTATTTTTACGGCGATTTTTTCTCCCGTCACATACCCGGCGTTGCCGCGGCCGTGAACATAATTGTAGTAGCGAAACAAAGTATCCCAGGCTGATCCGTCGTCTGTTTTCCCGCTGAGTTCCCGCAAGGTCCGCGACATCATCTGGTCCACAACTGTTTGGTTTGTGTGATTGCTTTCCCACCAGTGACCGTCGCCCAGACCTTTCCAATTTGACACCGTGGAATCGTGAACCCAGACAACGCGGCCGGGGTTTGCGCCCTTTGCATTGCCGATCGGCGCATCGGCTTTTGTTGCGGCAAAGGTTGGCGAATGGGGTATGGAAATAACTATTCCACCCGCGACTGCGCCGACCGCTATGCAAGCTGCGGCCGTCAGATGCCGTGACCGCAGGACCAAAGCACGAGCGCGTTTCAGGAATAGGAGGGACGTTCCCAAGCCCAATACCCACAGTACAAAAGTGGATGCTATCGGAGCCGCAACTCGCATGCATGGGTATCCGGCACGGCTTGGTTTGGGAATTACACGTGCAAGAAACCACAGGAGGGATCCTATCCCAAGAATGGGGAACAATAGCCCCAAGGAGAGATGCCGTTTGCTTGGTCTTTGAAGGGAGCTCTTTTGCAAAGGATCAAGAATATCTTTCACACGTTTGCTCCTTGAACTTGTTTGATAATTTACATGGATTTTTTGAAATTATCAATATTGCTGTGAAAAAAGTGTTTTCTGCCAGAAACCACGTTGACCGTCGAGACCTTTTTCGTCACATTGACATTGCAGCCCTCTGCGACATGCCCCCGCAACTCATGAAGTTCAAATTTGTATTGACAATCCGATTAAAAGTCGATATATTTAACTCCCGGTCAGAAATAAGAACACAAAGTCAGGAGTTGGCGTGGATCCCAAAGAATTTCGAGAACAGGCTATCAAAGATGCCAAGAGCGCGCTGATCCTTGATGCTGCCAGGAAGATTTTTTCGGAAAAAGGGTACCTCAACGCGCGGCTCGAGGACATTGCCGCGGCTGCCGGTTTTTCAAAGCCTTCCCTGTACAGTTACTACCCGGACAAAGAATCTATCTTTCTGTCTCTTGCGATACGCGAAATGCAGGATGTAGCGCAGAAGATACAGGCTGCGGTCTCGTCCGGGGGCAGTTTTACCGCAACCCTTGAATCCATCCTGCGCATCATGTTCACGAATATCGCGCAGACATTTTCATATTTCAACACTGCGTCGAATTTCAGGGCCATGGGAGGCATGGAGATCGATGCGTTAAAACGTAAAGAACTTATGGAACGTTTTCATGAGACCATGGGAAAAGGCCTTCACTCGGTTGAAGAGCTTATCCGCCGGTCGCAAAAGGCCGGCGAGATTTCCTCGAATCAGGAACCGGCCGAACTTTCCTGGTATATTGTTTCGCTGATCCAGGGCGTGCATATGCGCTCGTGGATTAGCGGGAAGGCATGCGATATCGACACGTGCGTGCGTCAGGTGACGGATTTTATCATGAACGGGATCGCAGTACGAAATCAAAAATCAGGCAAGGTGCA
>DATFYJ010000077.1:0-4729 GCA_035315105.1 Chitinivibrionales bacterium | reverse complement strand
CGTACCGGGGCCGGACTTCGTCGCGGAACTTGGTCTGGATCTGGAACAGGCACAGGGGCAGATCGCGGTAGGAACGCACCGTCTTGCGCGCCACGTCGACGATCACCTCCTCGTGCGTGGGCCCGAGAAGGAACGGATTGTTCTTCCTGTCTGTAAATCTGAGAAGCTCCGGGCCGTAATGCTCCCACCTGCCGCTTTCCTGCCACAGCTCCGCAGGAATCACCATGGGCATGAGCAGCTCGACGGCGTTGCATCTTTCCATCTCTTCGCGGACAATCGCCTCGATCTTCCTGATGACGCGCAGACCCAGCGGGAGGTAGTTGTAAATGCCGGCGGCAAGTTTCTGGATCATCCCCGCGCGCAGCATCAGCTTGTGGCTGATCGTCTCGGCCTCGGAGGGTTCTTCCCTGAGCGTGCGTATGAACGCGTTTTTCCAGTACACGTGCGGTTGTTCCGGTTTTTTGGGTGGACGGAAAGGCGCGGGAGGCCGCGAACAAGAGGTGTTAATATACGAGCGAAGCAAACGTCAAATCAAGATGATTTGCAATGTTTCGGACCGCCGGCGGCGGCCCCTAGGGACAGAAGCGGCAGGCAAATTTCCACGCGAGTTCCTTTTCCCCGTTCGCTTTCGACTTCCACGAATCCATCGTGGTTCCTGACGCAATTGGTCACGCTTGTGCATCCGATTCCCATGGACGAGCCGTCGGTCTTGGTGGTGAAAAATGGCTCGAACATCCTCGCCCTGGTTTCGCGGTCCATGCCCACGCCGGTGTCGGTTATGGCAACGCGGACGTACCGCGTCCCCGCCTTCACGCGGGGATGCGCTTTCCTGAACGCGGCGTCGGCCTCGAACACCGAGGTTTCAAGCAGAAGCTTGCCGCCTTCGGGCATGGCCTCGCACGCGTTCACGGCGATGTTGAGGATGGCGCTCTGGATCTGCTTGACGTCCCCGCGCACCACGGGCGCCTCGGGGAGGAGCTCGTGTCGGATTGATATGCTTTTTTCAACAGCGTGTTCGAGCAGTTTCACCACGTTGAGAACAAGCTCGTTGACGTCGGTGTTCTCCTCGTGCCGCGTTTTGTGGCGCGCGAACTGGAGCAGCTTTCCCGCAAGTTCGCCGGCGTGCTGGCTCGCCGTGATGACGGGATCGATGTACGCCTCAAGGCCCTCCCGGCCGGCCGCACTGTTCTGCTTTATCATTTCCGCGCACCCGAGGATAGTCCCGAGCTTGTTGTTGAAATCGTGCGCTATTCCTTCGGCGAGCCGGCTGAGCGCATCCATTCGGTGCATTTCGAGCAGCCTGCGCTGGATCGCGAACCGCTCGCTTTCGGCGCGCTTGTACTTTGTAATGTCGAAAATAAGCCCCTGGCTGCCCACGAAAGCGGCGGCCTTGCTCCGTTTCTTTTCCGCAACCTCGCGGTCGTAGGCGCCCTCGACGGCAACGATGCCGGTGACGTTGCCTGCCATGATCATCACTTCCTTCTGGGATTTTGTGAGGAGCTGAACCTCAAGGTTTCTTGTCTTGCGTTCGCCGGTCCGGCGCTCGTCGAAAAGCTTGGGCGCTGCCTCAGGGCCGGTCTTTTTTCCCGCGAACAGGGGCAGCACCGCCATTCTGCTCACGCGCCGGTATTCGTCCGGCGGCATGATTTCGGAGAAGTGTTTTCCCAGAAGCTCCCGGGGACGGTAGCGCAGAATTTCTTCAACGGCATTATTGACAAAAACGAAACGGCCTTCGGGATCAAGGATGTAGATAATGCCGGCGGTGATCTCCACGATCCGGTCGAGCCTGGCCTGAAGCTCATCGCGCTCGCGCCGCATATCTTCAAGTTCGCGTACAAGTAGTTCCCTGGTCTTCCGCGTGCGCTCCATGGCACTCCTTCGAAGCAAGATAGTATTCCATCAATAAGAACAATAATTTTAACACGGCGATGAAGGAACTGCAACGGTTATTGCGGGGAACAGAACGGTAAAATTCTTACCGCGGGTAAGATTTGGAACACCAGAGGTGACCGACGAACCTAAGGTGACCCCCATTTATTCATGAAACTTGCTTTTCATGTCACTCCCGCGAAAGCGGGAGTCCATCTTTTCCGTAGGGCAACCGAGAAATGGATTGGCCCGGCCTCTGCTCCCGTCATGTGTATGCAGTCAACGTCGCGGTCCCGCTTTCGCGGGAATGACACAAGTAACGAATACTACCTGCTAAGTATCCGTAAAGCTTTTTCGGCTGGTATTGTCCCCCGCAACGTCCTGTTTCTGCGGAATGATGAACCAGCCCACGGCATACATCACAGCGCCGGGGACAAACCCGGTCACCACAGTTCCGAACACCAAGCCGAGACGGATGAGCGTGGGGTCGATGTTGAGCATTTCTCCGATGCCGGCGCAAATGCCGGCGAGCATTTTGTGGTCGGGATCGCGGTAGATTCGTTTCATAGGTGACTCCTTTTCCTTATGAAATTTAATAATAGATGATGATAATCTCGCGATTTGCTAGGGCATCTCTAATTGCTGAAAATATGGCTTGATGTCAAATGGTGAACCATCTTCGTAATAAAGCAGCCCACCTTTTCTCATGAAGTATAAAAGTTGTTGTTCGACAAAACGTATCGCCAAAGATAAAGCTTGAAAAGAATCCTCACCTTGGATATCTGGTAATGATGCGAAAAGGCCTTCTATATCGATTGAACATGCTGAATGTTTTTTTCCATCTGGCGTTTCTATTTCGTATGGATGCCCAATTTTAATATCAACCGGAGTCTTTACTCCGGATTTTTGTTCGGCCAAAAGATGGAGTGACGTGACAGGATTTTTCACATTACGTTTCTTACTCTGACATAATCACCCGTACCCGAGATAACCATCACCGGCTCTCACCTTCTCCACTTGAAAATCTCCACCGACAGCGGCGGAAGCGTGAGATTCATCGACATCGGCTGGTTATGGATCGGAACGTTGTCCGCATTCGCCGCACCGCTGTTGCCGTACCCGGCGCCGCCGTATTCGGAAGCGTCGGAGTTGAGCAGCTCCTCGTATCTTCCGCCGAACGGGACGCCCACCCGGTAATGCCGCCTCACCACGGGCGCGAAATTGCACACGAACACGAGAATGTTGTGCCATTCCTTCCCGCGCCTGATGAAGGAAATGATCGAATTGTCCGAATCGTTGAAATCGATCCACTGGAACCCCGCGTTTTCGTAGTCGAGTTCCCACAAAGCAGGTTCTTTCTTGTAAAGTCTGTTGAGGTCGGCCACGAACTTCATGAGCCCGTTGTGGTGGTAGCAGTCGTCCTCTTCCGAGAGAATATGCCAGTTGATGGACTGTTCCGCGTCCCATTCCCAGTGCATGCCGAATTCGCACCCCTGGAACATGAGTTTCTTTCCCGGATGCCCGAACATGAACCCGAAAAACGCCCTCGCATTTGCAAACTTGCACCACACGTCCCCGGGCATCTTCTCAAGCAGGCTGCATTTTCCGTGCACGACTTCGTCGTGCGACACCACAAGTACGAAGTTCTCGGTAAACGCGTACCACAGTGCGAACGTGATCTGGTTCTGGTGGTATTTCCGGAAGACCGGATCCTTGGAAAAATAGCTCAGCATGTCGTGCATCCAGCCCATGTTCCACTTGAAGGTGAAGCCGAGCCCGCCCAGGTACGTCGGCCGCGACACGAGCGGCCATGCCGTGCTCTCTTCCGCGATGGTGACCGCGCCGGGAAATTTCTCGTGCACGAGCCGGTTCATGGTCTGCAGGAAGTTTATGGCCTCTTCGTTTTCAACCCCGCCGTGCCGGTTGGCGATCCACTCCCCTTCCTTCCTGCTGTAGTTGCGGTACAGCATGGACGCCACCGCGTCGACACGGAGCCCGTCGATGTGAAATTTTTCAATCCAGAACAGGGCGTTTGCAAAGAGGAAATTGCGCACCTCGTGCCTGCCCCAGTTGAAAATGAGCGTTCCCCAGTCCTTGTGCTCGCCCTCGCGCGGGTCCGCGTATTCGTACAGATGCGTGCCGTCGAAGTACGACAGGCCGTACGCGTCCTTGGGGAAATGGCCCGGCACCCAGTCGATGATCACGCCGATGCCGTTTCGGTGAAGATGGTTGACAAAGAATTGGAAATCCTCGGGAGTGCCGAAACGGTGGTTGGGCGCAAAGAACCCTCCCACCTGGTATCCCCACGACGGCACATACGGGTGGTCCTGCACGGGCAGGAGCTCGACATGCGTGTAGCCGAGGTCCTTTACATACTGCGCAAGCTGCACCGCGAGTTCCCGGTAACCCAGCCAGTCGCCGTCGCGTTTGGGGCCGCTCTTGCGCCACGAACCGAGATGCACTTCGTAAATCGACATCGGCTCCTTAAGCAGGTTTCCCGCCGAACGGCGCGCAAGCCATTCGTGGTCGCTCCAGGTATACCGGTCGATATCGAACACGATCGACGCGTGGTTCGGCGGCGGCTCCTGATAGTAGCCGCACGGGTCGGTCTTGAGCACGAGGTGGTCGCGGTCCCATTTCTTTATTTCGTACTTGTAAATGGTTCCCGTTCCCAGACCCGGCACGAACAGCTCCCACACGCCCGAGGCGCCCAGGAGCCGCATGGGGTGCCGTCTGCCGTCCCAGCCGTTGAACGCGCCCACGAGCGACACGCGCTTGGCGTTGGGCGCCCACACGGCGAACACGCATCCGTCAACACCGTTCACGGTCTTTACGTGCGAACCGAGGTCGTCGTACACCC
>DATFYJ010000076.1:0-2916 GCA_035315105.1 Chitinivibrionales bacterium | reverse complement strand
GACCCGATATTCTCTCTCTGGATCACCTTGAGATAATGCGCAATTCTCGACACCAGGAAAATGTACGGCAGCCGGGAATTGATGCGCATGTTCGCGGTGATGACCGGATTGTCGTATTCCGCGGGCTTCTGGGCCGAATTGGCGGAGAAGAAGCACGCATAGTTGCGGTTCTTATAGAAGGACAGCGGAATAAACCCTTCCTGCGCGAATTCGAATTCGCGCGTCTCGGGAATAAGGATTTCCGTGGGGATCTTCATCTGCTTGCCTTTTCCGACATCGTACATATGCACCGGAAGGTCTTCCACTTTTCCTCCGGCCTCGGGCCCGCGGATCTGGACGCACCAGCCGTTTTCGATGTAGGACCGGACCATGTTCGCGGCGAACGCGAACGTCGAATTGCCCCACAGGTACTTGTCGTGATCGGTACCTTTTACGTTCTCGGTGTAGTTGAATTCCTTGACGGGCTGCGTGTCCGGGCCGTAGGGGAGCCTGAGCATGAAGCGGGGAAGCATGAGCCCCACATAGCGTGCGTCCTCGGTCTGCCGGAAGGAATTCCACTTGAGGAACTCGGACCGTTCCATGTAATTGTGAAGGTCCTCGATCTTGGTGAGGTCCTGGATCGTCTCCTTGCCGAAGAACTTGGGGCTTGCCGTTCCGAGGAACGGGCAATGGCAGGCGGCCGACACCTTCGACACGTTCTGCAGAAGGGTGATGTCGGACGGGCCGCTGTCGAACTCGAAATTCGAAACGATTGACCCGTAGGGTTCGCCGCCGGGGGTGTCGTATTCGCTCACGTAAACGTGTTTGTAAAGGCCCGACTGGATGGTTTCCGGCGCGTCTTCGAAGTCCTCGGCGAGGTCTTCTTTCGATGCGTCAAGAATGTCGAGTTTGGCGTTCTTCTTGAAATCGATGCGGTCGACAAGGAACTTGAGGCTCCGCCATGCCGCCTCCATCTTCTGGAAGTTGGCATGGTGCATGATCTCGTCGAGCTGGAGCGACAGCTTCCTGTCGATTTCGCCGATATGGTGGTCGAGCATCGCCTTGTCGATCCTGTCGATGCTCTGGCTTGAGGCGGCCACGCTTTCGACAAAAACCGAAAGCGCGGCGCTGATGCGCTCGTTGGCGTCGCTGTCGGCGAGCACTTCGGTGTTCTTGTACTCCGATATGTCGATCTGCTTTTTGGGAATGGAAAGGTTCATGGTCTGGTAGATGTATTCGAGGCCGTGGGCGTCCTGCGCCTGCTTCCCGGCCGCCTGTTTTTCCTGTTCTGCCATAATAAAAGCTCCTCGTTTTGGTGGTGATCGGTGGTAATGAAAGGCCGCGCCCTATTTCTTTTCTTCCGCTTTCTGTTCCTCGGCCACGATTTTTTTGAGCTCGTCCTGCAGGGACTTCATGGCGCCCGGGTCCTTGATGATTTCCTCAAGGCGCTTGCGGAATTCCCTGTTATCAAGCAGGTTCGATTTCAGGTCCTTGAGAAGGTTCCGGGCCGCGAGCATTTTCGACAGCGCGGGGATGTTTTTGGCGACGTTCTCGGGCTTGAACGAGTCCATGTTCTTGACTTTCAGGTCGACCTTGAGGTCGCCGGCGCCGGTGAGTTTGTTCTCGACGTTGTAGTTCAGTTTCAGGTCCATGCTCCCCATCACCTGCGTGAAGTTTTCCTTGTTGATGCTGATCTTTTCCCGGTCGGAAACGCGGTCGCCGCGTTTCTGAAAGGAAAAGTCCCCGACGACGAGCGTCTTGAGAGGCAATTCGATCTTCTTCTTGGCGCCGCCCTTGCCCACGTCGAGCTTGAGGTTGATCCGGGCAGGGGGTATTTCGTTTTGGAAACTGCCAGCCATACAAACCTACCTTTCCTGAAGGTGATTATGAGGTGAGTGAAAACGCTTTCTTGGGATCGATTTGACTGATCTTACTTAATATAGTGTTTTGTTTCTCGGCCATGCTTGCCTGAAGCGGGGCGGGCTTGTTCGCCCGCGCAACTTTGAGGACCTTAACCATGATGCTCCATGCGTCAACGGCGAGGTCCGGGTCCCATTTATCAAGATGGTACAGCTGAATCTTTCCGTCGAGGGATTCGAGGATCGAAAGAGCGATGTCCGGCTGTTTTGCAGCCGACAGCATGTTGCACATGACAATGGACCGTCTGAAATTGTCCCGTTCATTCGACGAGTTGCGGATGGCATTCTGCAGAAGATCCAGCGCGGCCTCGGTCTTTCCCGATGCGCTGAGCGCTGCCACCTGTTTCTTCTCGGCTTCAACTTTGTCTCCGGAGGCGGCCTCCGCATCCTTCGTCTCGGCCGGGGCGCCCCCGGATGAAAGCAAGGGCAGCACCTGTTTCGAAAGCCATTCCCTGGTCGCGTCGTCACAGAAGGGCGAGCCGTCCGAAAACGAAAGCTTGGTGATGTCGGGCAGCCGTTTCACAAGAAAACCGGTTTCGTACGCTATGGCCTGCTCAACGGCTCTGAAGGGTTCGCCGAGCCCCTCGCATGCCTGCGCTGCGATCCGCTGAAGCCCCAGCCACAGATGGTTGGCGCCGGTGGTGAAGGCGACCTCCGCTTTGTCAAGAGCCGGTTTGAATTCCTTGTTGGCAATCATTGCGTTAAGCGACGTGACGAGTTCCGCCGCCGGCGGCGCCAGCTGGGTCTTTCCGTTCTCGTTGGGCGGGACTTTTTCAAAAATATCCCACCGGATGGAGCGCATGAGCCTGAACCCCATGGGCCGCTGGGGTTCCTTCTCGATAAGAAAGTAAGCGGCTTTCCTGGCCGAGAGCTGCGCCTGCTTCGGCGTATCCATCGCCTCGCCCGCTGCGGCTCCGCCCGCAGCAGCGGCAGAGGCGTCGGGTTTAGGCTTGGGCTTGCATGACTTTTCCCAATTCTGAACTGCAGCATAAAAGCCTGAAGGGAACGGCGACCCCTC
>DATFYJ010000075.1:0-10095 GCA_035315105.1 Chitinivibrionales bacterium | reverse complement strand
GTTCCGAACAGCGGGCATTGATTCGGCCGCAGCCTGCCCTTAAGCACGTCCCCGCACGAACATTTGTCGGGCATGTCGGCGGGACCGCCGCCGTCCTGGATGCCGAACCGCTGCGCCGCATCAAGGGACGCGTACTCGGTCCTGAGGGCAAGGCCGCTTCCGGGCAGCATGCCGATGCCGCGCCATATCGTGTCCGTCACGTCAAAGACCTTGTACATTGCGTCAACCGCCCGCGGGTTTCCGTCCATTTTCACCACCCGCTGATACGCGTTGAGCACCGCTGCCTTTTTGTGGATGAGCATGTCGCATGCCATGGCGATGGCGCTGAGGATGTCGAGCGGTTCGAAGCCGGTTATCACCGAAGGAATTCCGAATTGCGAAAGGGGAAGATACGGCCTTTCGCCGATGATGGCGCTCACGTGGCCTGGAAGAAGGAAGCACGAAATCGCGAGTTCCCTGTCGGCGACAAGGGCCGCAAGCGCGGGGGGAACGGTCTTGTGCGACACGAGGAACGAAAGGTTCTTGAGGCCTTCCTGCTGGGCCATGACAACGGCCCGTGCCGTCGCGGGCGCCGTGGTCTCAAACCCCACGGCCAGAAAAACCGCCTGCTCGGCCGGGTGCCGCCGTGCGATATCGAGGGCGTGCAGGGGCGAGGTGACCACGTCGATCGCGGCGCCGCCGGATTTCGCTTCGTCAAGCGAGGTGCGGAGACCCGGCACCCTCACCATGTCGCCGAAGGTGATTATCCTGGTGTTCTTCGACCGGGCAAAGGCCGCGGCCGCGTCGATGTACGCGCCGGGCGTCACGCATACCGGACAGCCGGGTCCGGAAACGAGTTCGATGTTCTTGGGCAGCAGGGAGCGGAGGCCGAGCCTGCCTATCTCCATGGTGTGCGTGCCGCACACTTCCATGATGCGGACGCTGCCGAGCGAAGCAGCGGCGCGCGAGATCCTGGCGAGCACGAGCTTTGCGGTCGATGGATCGGAAAAATCAACGAGGCCCATTTTCGTCCGCCGTTTGAACGAGTTCCTTTAGAAGCTCGAGCGTTATCGTCGCCTCCTTCTCGTCGTATTTCTGGATGGCGAGGCCCGCATGGACCATCACATAATCGCCGACTGCGGCTTTCTCCAGGAGCGAAATGTCGGCCTTGGTCGTGTTGCCGAGCATGTCGACCGTGGCCAAAGTGCCGGAAATGGAAACGATTCTTGCAGGGACGGCGAGGC
Source organism: Chitinivibrionales bacterium (assembly GCA_035315105.1). GTDB lineage: Bacteria > Fibrobacterota > Chitinivibrionia > Chitinivibrionales > FEN-1185 > FEN-1185. The sequence goes on along the minus strand of DATFYJ010000075.1, from coordinate 8,872 downwards.
ACATGGTAGTATCTAGCTTTCCGGTGATGGTGAGGGGTAAAAATACTACGTCCCTGGGGCGGGCTGAGGATATTTTCGGGCGGGCAAGGCGGGGAAGTATAGGGAATCAGGGTATTTGAGAAATAATGGATTTTATGGTGGTGATGAAAATTTCCACCTTTCCGAGTTGCGGCGCAACCTGCTCTTCTGTAAAGACTGCAAAGTCGGTATAGTCGCTTTCCTGCCGGCTATCGAAAAGGTCGTTGTAAATTTCCGCAATTTCTTTTGCTATTATGCCGGGTTTTACAAAATGAAGATTAAACAGTGACAACACGCCGGCATGTTTTCTCGATGACATCTCATGCGCGGCCAGCAGGGCCGAGGCCGCGTAGAAGCAGGAATAATAAAGACGGTTTACACATGATTTCCAGCGCTTAGCGCCAGCGAGCAATTTCGCATCTTCCCATACTTCCCCGGCCCTGTCGAGGCGGTGCTGGACAACGCCGGAGAAAGCCCCGCTCATATCTTGAGGCCTTCCTTCTCAATGTTCCTGAAGAGGGGCATACCCTGATACTCCGGACTTTTCCAAACGCTCCGGCTGCGGACAATTGCACAGAGTATTTCGCCTGTGTCCCATTCGATTTCGTGGAGCTGGTGCCGTATCCTGTCCGTCCGCGTATAGTCCACATCTCCGTCCACCAGCACGAGAAAATCCCAATCGGATTCTTTCTGAAAATCGTTCCGCGCCCGGGAACCATAAAGGATTATGTCGGCGGTCGGTTCAATCCTCAAGACCGCTTCCTTTGCTCTTTGTAAGATTTTCGATTTCACGATTTTCTCCAGTCAACCTTTTTCCTCTCATACTACAGCACAGCCGAATGATTTCAAGATACGGCACTTATTGTAATTCCAAAATAGGTCTTGCAAATGGGGAGAGCAAGGCAGGGTGCGCCGCTGACAGAGGGGGGATGCGCTGTTCTGAGATTAAAACCTGAGGTGTATCCGTGCTCCAAGGTGAACGTAATACAGAAAATTCAAGTTGTCGGTTGTTTTTCCGTCTGGATCGTAAAAAAGGTTCTTCAGGTCGGAGAAGAGAACGTACACATCATATTGCATGAGCGTTCTGTTTTCCGGGACCGGTTCGCACAATTGGAACTTTAGGTCAACGCGGTCGTAATTTTCCTTTCTCTTAACCTCCTCATCCCACGACAATCCGTCACTGGAAGCGATCACATCATGATAGGGCAGGCCCGCATAGAAATTGCCGATGAGAAATGCAGTCAGCATGGTATCGATCAAGGAATAAGAGATGATTGTCTTGTTCGTCCAGGGCATATCCCACTCGTAGGGTTCCTGATACCCATGACCGAGAAGCACTGATTTTGATATCGACTGGACTGTTCGCACGCTGATTCTCCTGCCGAGATTGGCCATGATTTCTGCATTAATTCCCGAGGAAAGGAACCGATTATTGCCGTTCTCATCCCATAGAGGCATGCGCGGATTTTGGCCGTACACAAGTTGGTAAGGCCGATACTTGATAAACCCCTCGACGGAACCCTCCAGCCAGGCCAGCGGTTTGAGCTGGACTTGGGTGCTGGCGTTGTAGGTCTGAATGAGTTTCCGCTCAATCGACGGTGAAGGCATCCCGCGGATATCCGGTTGTGAGGTAATTATACCAACGGAAGTCTTGACTGAGTTCTTGTCAAAAGGGAAGAGCATCCAGAGGCCGGGATCGACATACCATTTTTCCATTGGGAAGCAAAGACCCTCGCACACATTGAGCCCGTACTGGAGCTTGCCTCCACTCCTGGCGCAGGTTTGGCTCGCTCTTAATTCTCCCTGGTATCCGGTTGCAATGATGCTGTCGGCGTTGAGCGTCAAGGCGCCTGTGGATTCCTGTGGAAGCAGCACGTGGCCGGTCCACGGAACATACTGCATCATGAGACTCGTGGTAACCCGGCCCGAACCCAAAAAGAACGCCGGCCCCTCCGCGGACAATGCCATGCTCTTGCGCTCCACGTCCTTGCTGTATGCGGCAACCCCCGATTCGCTCTCAAACCAGTGTTGCAAAGCCCCGCCAACCGCAAGGCTCCTGCACCACGGTACCTGCAGGCTGTCCAGAGAGACGATGCAAATTCCCCAAGGGATTTCCTTTTGTTGATCGAGCGCACTATCGGCATAGACATCCTCGGAGAGCCAAACGAGCTGCCTCATTCTTGCTCCGAAAACTTTTTGGGAGCCAAGAAATTGGACGTCCGTGTAGGTTGATGGCGATGAATAACCAGCAGGAAGATTGTTGTCCACGATCTTGTATTCGTTCAGGAACCATAGTGCATACTTGTCGGATGGCCGGTAGGAAATCTGGTACAAATCCTCACCCCTTCTCATCGGTACGGAGAGCGTCAGGTCCGCGCCGAGAGTTCCATAGTTGATAAGAAGCTCCGGGCGGGCCACGTGTATCGGGTCGTGAACTATCCCCGGGTCGATCCGCAGCACCGAACCGGAACCTCCGCTGTACAATCCGCTGATACCGGTGGTGAGAAATTCTATGTCGAGCGGCGTTCCCAGGGAGAATATGCTTCTGTCAAAATAGGAGACACCCGCGAAATGCGAGGGAATAAAAATGGGAATGCCGCGAAGCATGAAGCAGTTGTCGTACGGGCCGTCACCGTTGACTAGAAGGAGCGACTGGGCGTTTGGGGCCGATGCGACCCCCGCCTGGGTCGTGAGGAGGTTGTTCAGGTCGTCGGTCCGGCCGTACATCTTTTCCTCCTTTGCCACGTCAATCTTCTTTTGCGTCAGGTGTCCGTAGGCAACGATTTCATTCTGCGCTCCGGGCGACTTTTCCAGCCAGTACATGGTTTTCGTGACTTCACCGCGGCGAATCACAACGCTGTCACATAGTGTCCTGAATCCCAACCTTCCCATTCTCATCAGCACTTTGCATGATGGTATTGATTTGAAAGAGAACCTTCCCAAAGAATCTGTTTCTGTAATGAGACGACCGTTTTCAAGATGCTGTCCATGAAAGGTGCCTATCTTTTTAAGATATGATCGTATCGGGACTGCGGGGTCTGTTTCACAAAAAGAATCAAGAAGTGATACCTCTATCGCGACTCCCGAAAGGGGCTTGTGTGTTTGCTCCTCACGAATAAAGCCGATGAGATTTTCGGAGGCTTGGATGGAGTCAAGCATTTGTCTCAACGCGAAATGATATTGAAATTGGAGCATCACGGCAACCGGTTTGTGGTGCGCCAGTCCGGGGGTAAAGACGAACTTCAGCGCGGCCGCCTTGGCTGCCGAATCAAGCTGAGGCGTGAGGCCTCTCACCACCGCCACGCTGTCCACGAGGCCGCTCTCGCTGACCAGAATGTTAAGCACCACTGTTCCTTCAACGCCCTGCCGAGCTTGATCCACCGGATACGATGCTTGTACAAACGTGATAAGCTCCGGTTCCCGGTCAACAGCAGACAGGGAATCAGCCGGGATTCGGCGAGGGTCTTCGTATGGGATGCTTGATGAAAGGGTCGAATCAGCTGCGCATAACCGGAAGGAAATAACAAGCAGCATCGCCCATAATCCTCGAACAACTTGTGTCCGGCAAGGGATTGTGGCGACGCCGCGCATTGTCATAAGTTAATACTACGACTTTGCAAAAAAAAGATTGCGGAAATGTGATGTCCGGTCTGTCAATTTAACTCTTGCGTTTATGCGATGTCGGTATCACGGCAAGAAGATGCGGGCTGGAAAATCTGTAAATGTTTCAGGAACGCCCTGATTTCGCCCCGGCCACCACAAGCTGCCCATACGAAATGCACTCGTCATTCGGCGGCGTGCGCCTGTGCAAAACCGGCATAAGTCCGGCCTGCTTCAACAGCGGCAACAGCCGTGTCACGAGCAATGCGTTCTGGAACACGCCGCCGCTCAGGCACACATTTGTGCAGTTGCATTGCTGTGCGGCAATGGCGGCGGCGGCCGCGGTGGCCTGTGCAATGGTCGTGTGGAACCGCGCCGCGATTTTCGGCACGGGCGTTCCGTTTTTCAGGTCCTCGTACGCTTCGCACAGCAGCGCCGGACCGTCGATGATGATGCCTTTCTCTTCGATTGACAGCGGCGATCCGTACGAGCCGGTCTCAGAGGAATCGGCAACGCCTTCGAGCATGATCGCCGGCTGCCCTTCGTACGTTCTTTTCGAGCAGATTCCGAGCAGCGCCGACGCGGCATCGAACAGCCTGCCCATGCCGCACGACTGAACGCAGTTAACGTTGGATTTCACCATGTCAAGTACTGCCGATATTTCTTCGTGAGGCATCTGCGGAAGGGCACTTTCCACTTTGTCGCCGAGAAGCCTATGAAGTGCCGCAAGCGCGATGCGGCCCGGGTTGCGAATGGCCTCGTCGCCGCCGGGAAGGGTCAGATACGAGAGGTGGCCAAGCCTGCTGTATCCGGTGAAGGTCGTGTGAAGAATTTCGCCGCCCCAGATCGTGCCGTCCTCGCCAAAGCCCGTGCCGTCATACACCACGGCAAGTGCCCCGTCCGTAATTTCGTTTTCGGCCAGGCAGGCAGCCGCGTGCGCATGGTGGTGCTGGACCTTTACAACAGGCAAACCCGAAGATTCGGCGTGTGACCCGATCAGCGACTGCGGGTGCATGTCGCATACGTAACTCCTCGGGGTCACGCCGAGCGCGGCGGTAAGGTGATTTGTCGCAAAGACCAGGCTGTCGAGCGCCTCTGCGGTGTCCACTGTTCCTATATAATGGGACAGGTAGCAGTCGTTGTTTCTGCCCACGGCAATCGTGCTTTTCAGAACGCCGCCCAAAGCAACAAGGCCGGTCACATCTACGGGGGACGGCAATGGTTCGGGGACGAATCCGCGCGAGCGCCGCAGGATCACGGGCATGTCGGCCACCACGCGTACAATGGAATCGTCGTTGCGCATGTGGATGGGACGGTCGTGCGTGAGGAACGCGTCGGCAATGCCGCGAAGCGCGCCTGCGGCATCGGCGTCGCTGAAGATGATCGGCTCGTCCGTGAAGTTCGCGCTTGTCATGACGAGCGCAGGGACCCTCTCGTCAAGAAACAGTAAATGGTGGATGGGCGTGTAGGGGAGCATTATGCCCAGTGTGGGAAGCCCGGGCGCGACTTCGGCCGCAATGCCCGGCGCCCCGTCCTTTTTTGCAAGCAACACAATGGGACGCTCCGGACTTTCGAGCATGGCCTTTTCGGTCGGCGTCAAAAGGGCATAACGGAGAGCGGCCTGCGTATCCTTCACCATGATCGCAAACGGCTTTTCCTCGCGGCGTTTACGCGCGCGCAATGTTGCCACAACTTTGCTTTGGTCCGCCCTGCAGGCGAGATGGAATCCGCCGATGCCCTTTATGGCGACGATCTTGCCGGTGAGAAGCAGATCGATTGCGGCGGTGATCGGATCATCCTCGTTGACGATAGCGCGGCTACTGTCCGTCAAGGCACATTTCGGCCCGCAATCGTGACAGCAGATAGGCTGCGCATGGAAGCGCCGGTCGGCGGGGTCTTCATATTCCTGTCTGCACTTGTCGCACATGTCAAAGGCTGCCATGGTCGTTTTCGGCCTGTCGTAGGGAAGGTCTTTGATGATGGTATACCGCGGTCCGCAGTCCGTACAATTTATAAAAGGATGATGAAATCGCCGGTTCGCAGGATCAAACATTTCCTCAAGGCATGCCGAACACACCGCGGTGTCGCGTGCGATGTCGATTTCCGCGGATTCGCCTTTGTCACTTTGCGCGATGCTGAAGCCTCCCGGGATGTCTGCGACGGTTGTTTCCTTGATGGCGATTGATTTGAGGTGCGCCAAAGGAGGAGGGGATCGTTTGATTGATTGTATAAATGCATCGAGATGCTTTTTATCGCCGAATGCTTTGATGGTCACTCCCGAGCTGTCATTTCGCACTTCGCCCCTGATTGAATGAATCTTTGCGATACGGTACACAAACGGCCTGAACCCGACGCCTTGGACCGTGCCTTTGATTGTCATGGTGAAGCAGAGTGTTGGTTTCATGAGGGAGACGGCCATGCGAGGCCGGGCCGCCGACGTTATCAGGGACGGCCTCGGGATGTGGGGCGTTCCAGGTACGCGGCAAGCGCGTCCATGCCCTCGCCCGTGGTGCACGACACCCTGAATATCTCGGCGTTGCTATTGAGCTTCCGGATGTCGGCAATGGCGCGCTCGATGTCGAACTTCACATACGGGAGCAGGTCGGTCTTGTTGATGACCACGGCCTCGGCGCGGACAAAGAGGCCCGGGTACTTGATGGGTTTCTCGTCGCCCTCGGCCACCGATAGCACCGCCAGTTTTTCGTCTTCGCCGAGGTCGTACGACGACGGGCACACGAGGTTTCCCACGTTCTCGATGACCAGCAGCCGCACACCGGTAAAGGATTGTTGTTTGACAATTTCGTGTATCATGTGCGCCGTAAGGTGGCAGGAACCCCTGGTTTCTATCTGGATCGCCTGCGCGCCGGCCCTCTCAAGTCTCTCTTTGTCAAGCTGTGTCTGGATGTCGCCGGTGATCACCAGAAGGGAACGCCCCATACTCCCGGCGAGTGCCTCAAGGATGGACGTCTTGCCCGACCCCGGCGAACTAATCATGTTGACAACCGCGATGCCCGCTTCCCTAAACAGGTTCCTGTTCTGCTGTGCCACCGCGTCGTTGAGCGCGTGGGCGCTTTTTTCGAGCCGAATTTTCTCAGGCATCCTCTACCTCGATGCTTTCCACCATGCAGTCCTGGCCCGCCGAAATGGTCCTGGCGTATTCGCCGCATTTCGGGCAGGCGGAAGTCATGGTTCGCGCGGTGTACTGTTCGCCGCACGCGCAGGTGAAAGCCGCCGGCACGTCTCTTATGTCGATTTTCACGTTGTTCATGCCCATGTCCGGAAGAACGAGGTCAAGGTACATGGTGAGCGATTCGGTAAATATACCACTCAGCGCTCCCACGGCGAGCGTGATTTGCTGCACCGGGCGGCCTTGCGCCGACTGCTTGACAAGAGCGGCTATTTCGCAGGCGACTGAATATTCGTGCATGATTGTTTGTGTTGCATTGAAAGGGGTTTGATAAGAATACAGGGTTTTGTCAACTTATGGATCCGACGATAATTATTCATCTCTTTTTCGCAAATGCGACCTCACCCCGTCCCCCTCTCCGCCAGGAGAGGGGCTTAAATCGAAAGCCGCCGTTATTTTAACTCTTGGCAAGAACCTTTGGGTTTCTTTTTTTGTTCCACTATTGCTCGTGGGTGCCCCCCAACCGAGGCTTGTTTCTCGCAAATCAACCTTCTTGGGGGCCACCCAGGAGGGGGTAGCGGAGGACCGGCCCGCGATTCAAGAATACAATGATTTCATGGAGCGGGCCGGGCCGGAGCGAGGGGGACGACCCTTGGAAGTACCCGACGGGGTAACCTTCCCCCCGTTATAAAATTTCTTACAGTTCTATTAATGCGTCGAGCACGAAATGCAGGGATCGTACGCGCGCACGAGCATTTCGAGCAAGAGCTGGAGCTCGTCCTTGCCCCTGTCCTTGAACTGCGGAACAAGTTTATCCATGTCAAGCTGGATGTTGGCATGGTTCTGGTTGGTGGGAATGATGCAGTTCGCCTTAACGCATTTCCCCTTTGTGTCGTAGGTGTAATCGTGGAACAGGATGCCGCGCGGCACGTCGACCGCGCCCACGCCGCGGCCCTCGCGCGGCTTGAAGGAGACGGGCTCATTCTTTATTCCTTTGTCAAGAAGCCAGGCGAGGTGCTCGATGATTTTTTCCACCGAATACACGCATTCCACCACCTGCACCACCGTGTTGAAGTAAGGATTATAGCACGGCGCCTTGAGTTCCAGGTCTTGCGCAACAGTCTTGGCAAGCGGGGGAAGCTGGGTGTGGTTGTTGTTGAAACGGGCAAGCGCGCCCGCCATATACGATGCACGGTTGAACTTCGCCCATTTTGCGGTGGACTGGGCAGTCATGAATTCGTTGGTGACTTTGAGGTATCCGTCGACAGGGATCGATTCCTTAACGTCGGTCGACTTGATCTTTCCGTCGTACAGCGCGTATTCGGTCGGATCGGTGAGCGACACGTATTCGGTCTCGCGCACAAAGTCCGGCAGGCCACCGGCAACCGACTTGACCACGCCGGCAAGAGTCTTGAGGTCCGGTATCGCGGCTTCGAACCGCGCTTTCAGTCCGGCGAGTTCTTTTTCGGCGGGAACCTTGGTGAATCCGCCGATGCAGGTGCGGATGGGGTGCGTGGTGCGGCCGCCCACGATGTCGCAGGTCTCGTTCGCAAGGCGGTGCAGCTTTACCACAAGGAGGACCGCGTCCTTGTGCGTTGTGGCCAGCGGGATCACGCTTCCCACCTTGAGAAGGTCGGGGAGCGCAAGATACCCAACGTGGAGCACATGGCTCTGGAGGTTTTCGCCGTGGTTTAAAATTTTCCTGAGCCTGCGCGTCTGTTCGGAAATGGTGACGCCCATCGCCGCCTCGGTGGCCTTGAGCGAGGAGAACGTATGGCCGATGGAGCAGATGCCGCAGATGCGCGAGGTGATGCCCGCAACTTCGGTGCAGTCCCTGCCCACCACCATGGCCTCAAAGAACCGCGGCGCCTCGGGCACGTTCCACTGCACGGTCTTGATTTCTCCCTTGTCTACGTCGACCAGGATGTTGCCGTGGCCTTCAACCCGGGTGACCGACCGGACGTCTATATGGATCGACGAGTTCATTTGGTGGCCTCCGGCTCTATCGCAAACATGGTGAACTGCCGCATGATGTCGTCGGGCGTCAATTTGTACTTTGCAAGGACTTCCTGCATCGAGTTCTTGTTGGGGTTGGGAACAACGCCCCTGCAGCCTTCGCAGGGCGAG
>DATFYJ010000074.1:0-3622 GCA_035315105.1 Chitinivibrionales bacterium | reverse complement strand
CGGCCGACGAGATCCAGTCCTGCTTGTGAAAGGTGAGGATGTCCGAGGGTTTTTGCCAGCAGCCGCCGGCCGAAAAATTCACGGCGCCGTACAGCTGGTCCACGTTGAGAAACCAGAATTTCCATCCGATCTGCGTGGTGGGCCAGAGAGGAAAGCGGTAGGCGAGATTGACGGATGCAACTGCATTGCCGGTCACGAGCACGGTGTCGTAGACGATGGAGTCGGCGCCCGCAGACGTCCTGAGCGTGTCGCGGAAGAAATACGTGTAGCCCTTTATCCACTCGATGGGTTTGTAGTAGGAGGGAAGGTCCTTTGGGGAATAGTTCGTTCCGAAAATCTTGTTGCTGACCATTTCATTCGGGACCACGCCAATGGCCTGAACTTCGGCGTACAAATCGTGCTTGTCGTACCAGGGAGTGGACATGCCGCCCTTGAGGGTAAGGTCAAGCTCGTGGTACTTGAAGATGTCGTAGTTTTCCGTGAGTTTGCCGTTTTCGACCGTCACTCCTTTTGCGTTGAGCAGGTCCTGGTTCCAATAATTGTATTGCAGCCTCGCGGCGAGCCCGCGGGGCGAGATAAAAGACCGCTGGTCGTGCTCGGGCGCAAGCAGGGAGAGAAATGCGCCGGCGCGATACCCCTGGGCAAGATCGTAGGTGAGATCCTTGTAGCCGGGCATATACTGGTCGAACGCCTCGGCGATGAGCAGGTAGACCTCGTACCAGTTGTAGCTCGCAAGCAGATGAAGGTTGAGACCCTCGGCGAGAGGATGCGACAGCATGAGATCAACGTACCGGAGGGTGATCTGGTAATTGAGCTGCTGCAGCTGCGCTATGCCGAGAGAATCGTCGGTCATGTAGAAGTAATCGCTCTGCGTGATGCCGCGCTGCATGAAATCGAACGCCGCGTCGACGGGCAGGGCCTTGGTCGCGGCAAACGCGCCGAGGTCGTAGTTGACTTTCCTGCCGAAGAACCCCTGGTCAAGGTTGATAAACTGGAAAATCTTGTCCGGTTCGAGGAAAAGGTACGCGCCCATCTGCGAGCCCATGCCGATCGCCGCAAGCGGGTCGTCGAGAAAGGCGAGCGCTCCCGCCTTGAAAATCATTTGGCCCTGGAACACGTTGTAGATCTCGGGCACGGCTTCTTCCCAGATCATTGTCGGGATAATCATGAACATGGTTGGAAAATACGAATAGGGCCGTGCCTCCCCGGCTAGGCTCGCGGCGATTGACGCGGCATGCACGGTGTCGGCGCCCGTGAACACCGAATCGGCATGCAGGGTGTCAAGCGCGCGCACCGTGTCGATGAGGTAGATGCCGTAACCGTCCTTATCGTAGTTTGCGCACACGAGACGTTTTCCGTCTTTGGAAACATCCGGCGAAAACGCTCCGCCGGACACGTTGGTGAGACGAGAAACGTCTCTGCTTTCGGTGTTGTACCGGTAAATGTTAAAGATACCGGTGCGGTCCGACGAGAAATAGAGATCCTTGCCGTCCGCCGAATAGCGCGGATCGCGGTCGTCGTGGCCGTTGTTCTTCATCATGGAAAACTGGTGCGCGAGCGTGTCGTAGATGCCGATCTTCCGGTACCCGGTGTCGATGTAGCTAATGGCTATGTGTCTGCCGTCAGCGCTCCAGTCGAGACTGTAGATGTACTTGAGGAGCGTGGCGCGTTCCGGGTGAACCGTGTCCGGATAGACGGTAATGCTGTTTTTGCCGCTTGTATCCATGATGCACAGGTAGAATTTGTCAATTTCACGGCGGATGCAGGCAAGCTTTTCTCCGGTGGGCGAAAACACGGCCCCGAAGACCCGCATCCGTTTGGTGACCTGGCGTTCGGACTTGCGTTTAAACAGCGCGAACTTCGCCTTGTCGGGCGGGAGCGTGTCGATAAAGGCGTCGAACGCGCGGTCGCCTCCTTGGTTCGACGGCATCAGAGACTTGGGTGATTTCATGCTGGTGTAGGCGATAAGCCCGGAGGCCGGGTGAATGGAGTAGAACGTGGCAATGCCCTTCTCCTCCTTTATTCTTTTGTCCTCCTTGACCGTGTCGACGAGACTGTATGAATACAGGCTTTTCGAATAAAACGAGTAATCGGCCTTGCCGTTTCCGATGAAGAATATCTTCTTCTGGTCCGGCGAGAACTTGGGCCAGTAGTTGTCGTATCCGTCCTTGTTGACCTTCACGCCATACACCTGTTTTCCAAGTTTCTTCACCTGGTCGGTGTAGGTTCGTTCGAGCGAAGCCTTCCATTCGGCGTACAGTTGACGTCCGGTAATGCCGAGCACGGCCTTCACGGCCTTGTCGAAGTCGAGCCGGTACACTTTGGCGCAATTGTGGAGGATAGCCGCCACCTTGTCGTAGCCCCATGTGGCGGCAATGTAACGAACCAGGGAGAATCCGTGGTTGTAGGTCTTTTCAAAATCCTGGCCCTGGCCGGCGAATTCACACATCCGGTCCCACGAGAGAAGGTTGTGTGACACGGTGAGGCTGCGAAGGATCATTTCGCGGTGGGTGTCCCAGGAATCGGTGCCGTAGCGCGAGTCTTCGAATTGCGCGATGCCCTCGGAAAACCAGGGCGGCAGCACGTCGTTGGGGAATACGTGGAGCGCTTCCACACGGTTAGGATCGTTCGGATGGGAGAAGTAGCCGATCTGGAGGAGTGCAACCTCCGGGGCGAACTTGAGGCTCGATGTAATGGAAACCTCGTGTGCGTATTCGTGCGAGATGACGCCCTTGAGCCAGTCGTGCGTGCCGCGTTCGTTGATGTCGAAGTCGTGCACCCAGATGGTGATGAAGTTGTGGACCGGATCGGTAAATCCGTTGGTGATTTCGCCGTCGATGACGAGCACCTTAGTCTTGGCGGGCAGGGTGATGCCGTAGGTTTTGGAATAGATGCCGTACAGGTGTTCGAACTGGACATCCGCCTCCCGGGCGATATGATCCAACCCCTGGGTGTAGTTGATGGAGAAGTGCGGGCTTTCTATTGTGTAAACCTTGGTGCCGAAGGCGTTCCAGTTCAGATTATCGTCCTGGGCAAAGGACGGGCCGCGCATGGCCAGCATGAGGACAAAAATGGCCGGGAATGCGGAGAAGAAGGCGCGGAAACGGCGCCTTCCGGCGGTGAGGGGGATCACTTCACAACCGCCATTTTCCAGAGGGAAACGTACTTCGTGCCGCCCACCACGGCCTCCATCCTGCAGCGGTAGACGCCCGGGCCGTAGGTGTCCAGCGAAACCGGCGCAAGTTCGTTGTAGTCCGGGAAGCTGCCCGAAAGCCCGGTCTTGGAAAGCACGTGAAGTCCCGCCATGGTGAACACGTCAAGCCGCACGTTTTGCGCAGGGCCCGAGAACTTGTATTTGAACCAGACGTAGCGGCTGCCGTTTGTCGGATTTGGATACGAAAAGAACGTTATGGGCACGGTCTCCCGCACGGATGCCGTCGGCGCCGGTCCGAGATAGGCGAAACAGCGGGTGCCGTCGTACCCGGCCTGCCGCCACAGAAGCGAATCGCCGACGACGCTGTTGCCGAGTTTCCATCGGTACACCCAGCCGTTTGCCCCCACGGCAATGAGGTTGTTGGAACCGTCGCCGTCGAAATCGTCAAGGAGCGGCGACGCGGCGCCC
>DATFYJ010000073.1:0-5497 GCA_035315105.1 Chitinivibrionales bacterium | reverse complement strand
TTCTTCCCGATCCGGCCGACAAGACACGGGCCGTCTATCCCGACGAGCGGCGCATCAGGGTCGATATTCAATTCACGCAGCATGGTCCGCATCTCGCCGACCGATTCCTTTGCCACGCTCCATCCGGGTCTTTCGCGCCGGGGCACGCCGAGAACCGACGCGACAAGAATTCCCCTTTCGGTGAGGTGGCTTCGGCCTGCCGAAGGATTCACATGCAGGTTGATAAACGGGTAATCGCCGGCGCCCGAAAGGCCGATGCGCAGCGCGGCCGCGCTCTGGCCGGCAACATAGAGGAGCGCGAGATCGGGTGCCGGGTCAAGCATCAGGCACACGTCGTACATGCCGGCATGGACCTTCTTTCCTATTCTGTCAAACGCCGGCGAAAAAAGGTACTGCTCCTCCCCTTCGTATTCGACGAATTCCTCGATCCCGACAAGCGCCCTGAAAAACGGCGTCACCCGCTTCTCGCACACCACCGCGATGTGCGCGCCTTTGACGCAGGCCGAAAGCGACGCCACGCAGGTGAGCTGATGGAGCGCCGTGAGCGGTTCGGCCGGAAGTATGACAAGAATCCTCCGTGACGGGCCGATGTCGTATGGAAAAACCATCTGCGGCGCCCGGTACTTCCGCTCCACCATCCGCCCGAGGAACGACAGACGCGCCCGCGCCGGCAGAATGCTTGACAAAAATGATTTGTAACTCCCGAAAAGCTTTGATTTTCTCATGCGGTCATTGTACATTGTTTGATGTCCGGACCTCTGCCCGCAGCCCGCGGGTTTTGACAACCACGTCTCACAATAGTAAAATACGAATGTTCCATGCTCAAGTGATATCTCAATCTTAGCCTTGGCCGCAGGCGCCCATGCGGAAGAAAAAGAAAAGAAACCTCAAGGATGCGGTCCTCGCCGTTTCTTTTGTATGCCTTGCCGGCGTCGCGGCGTCCGGCATGCTGGACCCGTTCTGCTCGCAGATCCCGTACCTTGCCGGGGGATTTTTCCTGATTCTCCTCTCCTGCATCGTGTCGGCAATCGCCGGGGCGGTGTCCGGCCGCCCCGTCTTCTCCGGGATCGGCGCAGGGTTCGGCCTCTGCTTTCTCGCGGTATGCGCGGTCCATTTTTCCTCGCACAACCCCACCTACGGCTATCCGGCTTCACCGCTGTTCATGTCGTACTATGCCGTGATACTCCTGTACGCGTCGCAAGGCGCGGCCCCGGTGTGGCTTTCAATTATGGCATTCGTTTTCTGCGCCGAGTTCTGGTCGCTCTATGCCGCCGGCTACCTTGACGTGTACCAATCCGCGGAATTGAGGGAATTGATTGTTGAACGCGCCAAGCCTCTCGCAGGGCCCACGGTCGGTCTTATCCTGTCGGGCATAATCCCGTTTGTCTTCGTCCGGCTGAGAAACGCCGGCAGGGACTCTCAGAAATCAACCCCTGACGCCGCGTCAAGCTCCCCCGTGCCGCCCGCTCCCGGCACCACCAAGGGTCTTGCGGCGGAACCGGACACCGGCCACTACGGCAAGTCGGGCATCGACGAGGTTCTTTCGAGCGTCGTGTATTTCATGAGCAGAAACTTCAAGGCCTATTCGGCACTCGGCTTCGTGTTTGATGCGTCGAGGGACGCGTTCGTCCTCAACTCGTTCCACTCAAAGAACCCTTCCATCATCCCGGGATTTGAGATTCCTCTCGGCAGGGGCCTGGTGGGACGGGTGGGCGTTGAGCGGAACGCCTTCATGACCGGCGACCTGTCGATGTATCCGGAGAGCCTCCTCTATTACACCGCCGGCCAGACCATCAATTCGGTGCTCGCGGTGCCCATTCTGTCCGATTCCCACGAGCTTCTGGGTGCGCTTGTCGTGGACAGCACCGACAGGAACAGCTTTACGGAACACCACAAGGACGCGCTGTGCAGGTTTTCGGTACTGGCCGCTGCGCTCATCACCAACGTCCGCATGCGGATGTACCAGGAAAAGGCCGCGAAGAGCTTCCGGATCTTCTACGAAGCCTCGCAGCAGTTCATCAACGCCCTGCGGACCAACCAGGTATTCGACGTTCTGTTCAAGATGATCGGCCTTCTCACGCCCGCCACCCGCATGATGATTGTGACATTCGACGAACAGGCCGGGCAAGGCACGGTCTACAAGGTCGCCGGGCCGTCGCCTGAAATCAGCGAAGGCTTCCAATTCCCCATGAACGCCGGATTGTACTCCTACGCCTTCACAAAACGGACAACCGTCACCATAGGATATTTCCAGTCCTCCCAGGGAAAGTACTACCGTTTCCTGCCCGACGACCCGCCCAACCCGGAGCTCCAGTCGCTTATCATAATGCCGATTCTTGACGAAAGGCAGTTCATACTCGGGCTTTTATCAATAGAAAGCGATGCGGAAAACCAGTTCGCGGGGGAAACGGAGCAGTATCTGTCGACGCTGCTCGGCAACGCGTCGGTGGCCATCACCAGGGCGCAACTGTACCAGCAGATGGAGACGCTTGCCACCACCGACGGGCTCACCCAGCTCAACAACCACCGCACGTTCCAGGAGTATCTTGCCAAGGAGGTGGAGCGCTCGCGCCGCTACCGCCGGCCTCTTGCCCTTCTCATTATGGACATCGACCATTTCAAGAACTTCAACGACACCTACGGCCACCCCGTGGGCGACCTTGTCCTCAAGGAAATCTCACGGTGCATCAGGCAGTCGATACGCGTCAACGACATCGCGGCGCGCTACGGCGGCGAGGAATTTGCGGTTATTATCCCAGAAACGGGGCCGGAGGGCGCCATGGTGATCGCGGAGCGCATCAGGAGGACCGTTGAGGCGCATTCGGTGGTCTCCAAGGACAACCGGCTGCACGTCACCATCAGTCTTGGATGCGCGGTCATGCCGCTTGTGGCAACGGCGCAACAGCCGCTCATCGACGCGGCCGACAAGGCGCTGTATTTCTCAAAGGAGCACGGCAGGAATAAGGCGACCTTGTATTCGCCCGAGATGGCGAAATAGAATATATCAGCATACTCCAATTCCCAATTCAAGCAATTCTGGTGGGGGGCACCGCTTCGCGTTTCCCCCTGGCCTCAGCCTCCTCGGCCTTCGGCCTGCGGGGTCTTCGGCACACCCCCTCCAGCAAAGGTGCGCGGCCGGGTCGCTCGCTTGACGCTCGCGCGCCGTCGCACCTTCGCAACGCAACCGCTGCGGATGACCTCACCCCCTAACCCCCTCTCCGCCAGGAGAGGGGGCAATACAAGAGACGCGTACAAATTTCTGCCGCGCGTTAGGTGGAACGGAGGGTGAGCTGGAGCGAATTGCCGGCCGACCCCGGCCGAAGGCCATCGGGGCGGTCCGGCAACGAGGCGAATAGCCGAGCCCGGAGCGAGACCGACCCTCATGTGGGGCGCATTGCAATGCACCCCACATGAGGGGAACGCCCGGATTTTTTTATAATTTACTTGTCGGGTTTTGCCGCTGGATTCGCTGGTGCCGCGGGAGCTTCCTTCTGCGCCTTCTCGGCCGCCATAAACGCCGCCTTGGAAAATCCGAACAACTCTACATTGGCGTCACCGAGCGGCTTGAGGTTGCGCTCGTCCGCGTCGACCACGAGTTTGTATTTGGTAAGGAGCATCTCCCTCACGCCTTGGACGTTGTTGCCTTCGACGTCGATGTTGACGCTGCAGACCTTCATGCCCCGCGGTTTTGCCATTGTCCCGCCTGCGAACAGGTATTCGATGCTGTCCACCGGGAGCTTGATAGCGCCGGTCCCCGTGTCTATCATGAACGAGGCCATGCAGTCCACGCGGCCCTTGCGGGTGTACCCGTAGCCCTCGATGTAGCCGCTCGACAGCACCGTAAGGTTGATGTCGGCGTTGACAGGAAGGGAATCCTCTCCCGGGAACTTCCGCACCAGCGTGATCGACGGGTACTTGCCGATATATATCTTCCAGTACTTGGTGCTGTCGATCTTCCCGCTCTGCGGGTTGACAAAGTAAATCGACTTTTCCAGCAAAGACTTTGCGCTTGCCGGGCCCGCGCACACAAGCGCGGCGGCGACGACAAGAAGAAGAACGCGTGAGGATTTCATGATGACCTCCTTTGGGTTTGGCATAAACAGGTTCTATGGGTAATGGCGGCTCTTAAAGGAAAATAGTAGTTAGGAAGGGGGAAACAAAATCGGAACTGCGCTGGCGGTATAATAACCAGCCCGAAAATCACCGAAACTTTTTCCATCACTCTCTATCATACTCGCCTTGCGGACTTTGTCCCATACCGCGTGGGGTCCTCAATGCCGGCCTCAATAAACCCCTTTCTCCGCAGCTTGCAGCTGTCGCAGGCGCCGCACGCGGCGCCCGAGGGAAGCGGATCGTAGCAGCTGTGCGTGAGGGAGTAATCCACGCCGAGCGCCGTGCCTTTCAGGATAATTTGAGCCTTTGTCAGGTTTACAAGCGGCGCATGCACAACAAGCTTTCTGCCCTGCACGGCAGCCTTGGTGGCACGATTGGCCATGGCCTCGAACGCCGCGATAAACTCGGGCCGGCAGTCGGGGTACCCGGAATAGTCGAGTGCATTGACCCCGATGAAGATGTCGCTGCTGCCGATGATCTCTGCATAGGCAACCGCATACGAAAGGAAAATAGTGTTGCGGGCCGGAACATAGGTGCCGGGGATACCGGAACGCATCTGCCGGGCGGTCCTGTTTTTCGGAACCGGTGCGCCGGACGTGAGAGCGCTGCCCGCAAACACCGATCCATCGATGGTGACAACGCGGTGCTCCTTGACCGAAAAGAATTTCGCCACGCGCTGCGCCGCACGAAGCTCCTGCCGGTGGCGCTGGCCGTAATCGAAGCTGAGTGCATGCACCCGGAAGCCCTCGCCGACCGCAATGGCGCAGCACGTGGCCGAGTCAAGGCCGCCGCTGAGAAGAACCACGGCTTTCTTTCGCATGTCAATGCCCCCGTTCGTCGCCGGGCCAGAGGTACTTCTGCAATTGCAGGCCGAGTCGCGCGCCCGTTCTGTCTTCAAGCATCCATGCCGCGAGGTCTGTGGCCGAGAGAATGTTCCAGGCCGGAGAAAAAATGACCGTGCACCTGCCGGCAAGACGGTGCTGCGCGACAAAGCCGCGCGCCCATTCGAAATCCGCGCGGCCCGAAAGCACGAACTTGCATTCGTCGCGGGGACCGAGCTCGTTCAGATTGGACAGGAAAAACGATCCGCCGGCGCCGCTTCCCGGGCACTTGACATCCACGACACGCACGCACGGCTCGGGCAGGCGCGAAATATCCAGCGATCCGTTGGTTTCGACAAGCACGGTAAGGCCGTCGTTGCAGAGGCAGCGGGCAAGCTCACCGGCGTCTTCCTGCAAAAGCGGTTCCCCGCCCGTGATCTCCACCAGTCGTGTACTCTGCCGCCGCACCCAGGCGCACGCCTCATCGACGCTCACCGCGGTTCCCGGCTCGCGGGCATAGGCCGTGTCGCAGTACGAGCACGCGAGGTTGCACCCGGAAAGCC